>NZ_JAJAUY010000080.1 GCF_020532625.1 Streptomyces antimicrobicus
GCGGCGTACGTCCCGCCGGTGGTGCCCGGCCCGCGGGGAGCCGCGCGGGTGGCCCCCGGACCGGTGGAGCTTTCGGTGTTGCGGGTCTAGGACCGGGCCGTCGCCCGCTCCCCCCCCCCCCCCGTCGGGCCGTCGCAGCGACGCCCCGTGGCTCCCACCCGCAACCGGAGGTTCCGTGTCCCCGTCCCGTTCCAAGAAGCCCCTGCTGATCTCCCTCGGTGTCGCCCTGGCCGCCGTGGTCCTCGGCCTCGCCTCCTGGCAGGCGACCGCCCCCGAGGACGGCCGGGCGGCGCGCCCGCGCAGCTCCGCCTCCGCCGGCGAGGAGCTGCCGGCCCGGGCCGAACTGCAGAAGCTGGCCCGGCGCGACGCCGGGGACAAGCTCGCCGTCGGCCGCGCCGACGCCCCCGTCGTGCTGATCGAGTACTCCGACTTCAAGTGCGGCTACTGCGGGAAGTTCGCCCGGGACACCGAGCCCGAGCTGATCAAGAAGTACGTCGCCGACGGCACCCTGCGCATCGAGTGGCGCAACTTCCCGATCTTCGGCGCCGAGTCCGAGGCCGCCGCCAAGGCCGCCTGGGCGGCGGGCCGGCAGGACCGCTTCACGCAGTTCCACGCCGCCGCCTACGCCGAGGGCTCCAAGGAGAAGGGCTTCGGCGAGGAGCGGCTGCTGGAGCTGGCCCGCGAGGCCGGGGTCGGTGACCTGGAGCGGTTCAAGAAGGACATGGCCGGCCCCGAGGCGCAGGAGGCGCTCACCAGGGACCAGGAGGAGGGCTACCGCATCGGGGTCTCCTCCACCCCGTCCTTCCTGATCAACGGCAGGCCGATCGCCGGCGCCCGCCCGCTGGCGGCCTTCACCCAGGCCGTCGAGCAGGCCAGGGCGGCGGCACGGTGACCGGGATCGGCTATCTGGCCGCCCTGCTGGGCGGCCTCCTGGCGCTGCTCAGCCCGTGCAGCGCGCTGCTGCTGCCCGCCTTCTTCGCGTACTCGATCGACTCCACCTCGCGGCTGCTGGCCAGGACCGGCATCTTCTACGCCGGCCTGGCCACGACCCTGGTGCCGCTCGGGGCGGCCTCGTCGTCGGCCGGCCGGTTCTTCCACGGCCACCGCGAGCAGCTGGTGCTGGCCGGCGGCTGGCTGATCATCGCGCTGGGCGTCGCCCAGGTCCTCGGCCTGGGCTTCGCCCCGAGGAGGCTCACCGAGCTGTCGGGGCGGATCCGTCCGACGACCGCGCTGTCCGTCTACGCGCTGGGCGCGGTCTACGGGCTGGCCGGCTTCTGCGCCGGCCCGATCCTCGGCAGCGTCCTGACGGTGGCGGGCCTCAGCGGCAACGCGGTCTACGGCGGTCTGCTGCTGGCCGTGTACGCCCTGGGAATGGCCGTGCCGCTGTTCGTGCTGGCGCTGCTGTGGGAGCGGTTCGACCTGGGCCGGCGGCGCTGGCTGCGCGGGCGGGCGTTCTCGGTGGGCCGGCTGGAGCTGCACACGACCTCGCTGCTGTCGGGCGCGTTCTTCATCGCCCTGGGCGTCCTCTTCCTGGTGTTCGACGGGGCGAGCGCGCTGCCCGGGCTGCTGGACGTGGACGACTCGTTCGCGGTGGAGGAGTGGGTGAGGTCGGTCACCGAGGGGGTGCCGGACTGGGTGCCGCTGGCTCTGGTGGCGGCGGTCGCCCTGGCCGTCGGCGCCCTGCGCTGGCGGCGCGGCGCGCGGCGGACCGCCGAGGACGGCGGCCGTGCGGGTGACGGCGACGGTGCGGGTGGCGACGGCCGTGCGGGTGACGGCGGCCGTGCGGGTGACGGCGGCCGTGCGGATGACGGCCGGAACGAGAAGGCGGAGCGGTAGCGGGAGCCGCTCGGCGGAACGAGGAAGGCCCCGTCCGATGGACGGGGCCTTCCGGTGGTGGCTGGGGCCGGGGTCGAACCGGCGACCTATCGCTTTTCAGGCGATCGCTCGTACCAACTGAGCTACCCAGCCACGAGACTCTTTCGAGCCTCAGCGATCCTGACGGGACTTGAACCCGCGACCTCCACCTTGACAGGGTGGCGAGCTAACCAACTGCTCCACAGGACCATGTGCGTGCGAGAACAAGTCTCGCACAGGTTGTGCGTGCCCCCAACGGGATTCGAACCCGTGCTACCGCCTTGAAAGGGCGGCGTCCTGGGCCACTAGACGATGAGGGCTAAGGGCCCACCTGGGCGCTTTCCAGCGCGTCGGGGACGTGAGAAGCATATGGGATGCGGGGAGCTATCGCCAAAACGGTTTCCTCCCGGCGAGCGGGAGGGGCTCCCTCCGGGGGGAGAATGGCCGGGTGCTGGAGATGAGTCGTGAGGAGTTCGAGGAACTCGTCGCCGAGGCCCTGGACCGGATCCCGCCGGAACTGACGCGGCTGATGGACAACGTGGCCGTCTTCGTCGAGGACGAGCCGCCCGCGGAGGACCCGGAGCTGCTCGGGCTCTACGAGGGGACCCCGCTGACGGACCGCGGTGAGTGGTACGCCGGCGTGCTCCCGGACCGGATCACGATCTACCGCAACCCCACCCTGCGGATCTGCGAGAGCCGCGAGGACGTGGTCGAGGAGACCGAGATCACGGTCGTCCACGAGATCGCCCACCACTTCGGCATCGACGACGAACGGCTGCACGCCCTGGGGTACGGGTGACCCGGCCGGTCCCCGGCGCGGAGGCGATCGATCCGGACGTCGACCTCCACGTCCCCGCCCAGGCCGCCGAGCCGCAGGCGCCGGTCCTCGCGGCCGTCGCGGCGGGAGGGGCCCTGGGCGCGGCGGCGCGCTACGGACTGGCGCTGCTGTGGCCGGCCGGGGCGGGCGCCTTCCCGTGGGCGACCTTCTGGACCAACGCGGCCGGCTGCGCGCTGATCGGCGTCCTGATGGTGCTGGTGGGCGAGGGCGGGCGGACGGCGCACCCGCTGGTGCGGCCGTTCCTCGGGGTCGGCGTGCTCGGCGGGTTCACCACCTTCTCGACGTACGCCGTGGACGTCGTGCGGCTGCTGGACGAGGGGCGCGGCGGGCTCGCCCTCGGGTACGCCGGGGCCACGGTGGCCGCGGCGCTCGCCGCCGTGACGGCGGCGGCCCGGCTGACCCGCGGGGCCGTGCGCGGGCGCGTACGGGCCGGGGTGCGGCCGCGCGCAGGAGGGCCGGGCCGGGGGCGGGGCCGGTGAACTGGCTGCTGGTGCTGCTCGGGGGTGCCGTGGGCGCGCCGCTGCGCTATCTGACGGACCGTGCGGTGCAGGCCCGGCACGACTCGGTGTTCCCGTGGGGGACCTTCACGGTGAACGCCGTCGGCAGCCTGGTCCTCGGCGCGCTGACCGGTGCCCTGCTGGCGGGCGGGGCCTCCTCGCGGGTGGGGCTGCTGCTGGGGACCGGGGTGTGCGGGGCGTTGACGACGTACTCGACGTTCTCCTACGAGACCTTGCGGCTGGCCGAGCGGGGGCGGTGGTTGCCGGCGGCGGCGAACGTCGCGGCGTCGGTGCTGGTCGGGCTGGGTGCCGCCGCACTGGGGTGGCGGGTGGCGCGGCTGCTGGTCGCGGGCTGAGCCCCGGCCCGCGGACGGCGGGCGGCGCGGGGGCGTGTCCCTAACGGGGCAACGGGAGTTGAAGGGATTGACCCGCTGACCGCGGACGCCGTCCGGACGTGGACGTCGTCGTCCTCTGGAGGTGCCGCGTGCGCCCGTTCCCCGCTTCCGTGTCCTCTTCCGGCCCGGGCCCCTCGCGCTCGGTCCTCTCCCGCCCCGGTGCCTCCCGCCCGGGCTCCGCCCCGTGCGTCCCCCTCGCCGGTTCCTTCCGACTCGCCCTCACCGCGCTGGCGTTGGCCGCCAGCGCCGGCTGCATGAGCGTCAGCGACGACGCCGCCCGGCCGGGGCCGTCCTCCCCCGCCGGGCAGCGGGGCGCGGCCGCGCAGGCGGAGGGCGGGGCCGGGGCCGGGCGCGGGGCGACCGGTCACGGTGCCGGGCACGGGAAGAGGACCGGGGTGGAGGGCAAGGACGCGAAGGCGGACGCGACCGGCAAACCGCAACCGGGGGCCTCTCCGACGCCCGGCGCGCCGGCGGGGGCGCCGGGCGGACCCTCGCCGTCCGCCGGCTCCGGCGGGGCCGGGGGCCGGGGTCCCGGCACCGGTCCCGGGCCGCAGCAGCCCGGGACCGGAAGTGGTGGTTCCGGCGGATCGGGCGGTTCCGTGCCGACCCCGCCCGCTCCGACGCCCTCCTCGGAGCCCCCTGTGACGGACCCCACACCGACCCCGAGCGACCCCCAGCCGACCCCGCCGGACCCGCAGCCGCCGACCGGCTGAGCTCGCGTAGGCCCAGCTGAGCGGCGTGCGCCCGGCCGAACGGCGTGGGCGCGCGGTGCCGGCCCGCGGTGCGCGGCGGGGGGCCGGCCGGGCGGCGCAGGGCCGGTCGGGGCGCCGGTCGCCGGAGCCGACTTGCCAGGGTGGGGGGAGGGTGCGTATGGTTATAGATCGTTTGATCCCATTGCCCGGCGCCGAACCCGAAGAGCGCCGTGTGGCGCGTACTCTCCCTTGCCGTGGCTGACCGCATTGAGGCGGTCGAATTTGCGATTCACGGAGTTTGGGCGCGTGCCGAGACTCCGGAAGGTTTCGCATTCGCATGTCCATTTCCAGTTCCGACCGTGCCGTCATGCCCGAGAACGACTCGATCGAGGCCGTCGAGACCCTTGCGGTCGACGAGACTCTCGAGGCCTTCGAGGCTGACGTCGCGGACCTCGCCGACGTCGACGCGGTCGCGGCCGTAGCCGCTGACGACGACCTCGCCGAGGACGACGAGCCGACCATCACCTTCGCCGACCTCGGTCTGCCGGAGGGCGTGGTCCGCAAGCTCGCCCAGAACGGCGTCACCACCCCCTTCCCGATCCAGGCCGCGACCATCCCGGACGCGCTGGCGGGCAAGGACATCCTGGGCCGCGGCCGCACCGGCTCCGGCAAGACCCTCTCCTTCGGTCTGCCGCTGCTCGCCACCCTGGCCGGCGGCCACACCGACAAGAAGAAGCCCCGCGGCGTCATCCTGACCCCGACCCGCGAGCTCGCGATGCAGGTCGCGGACGCCCTCCAGCCGTACGGCGACGTGCTCGGCCTGAAGATGAAGGTCGTCTGCGGCGGTACCTCCATGGGCAACCAGATCTACGCCCTGGAGCGCGGTGTCGACATCCTCGTCGCCACGCCCGGCCGCCTGCGCGACATCATCAACCGTGGCGCCTGCTCCCTGGAGCAGGTCCAGGTCGCCGTGCTCGACGAGGCCGACCAGATGGCCGACCTCGGCTTCCTGCCCGAGGTCACCGAGCTCCTCGACCAGGTGCCGACCGGTGGCCAGCGGCTGCTGTTCTCGGCCACCCTCGAGGACGAGATCGACACCCTGGTCAAGCGCTACCTGGTGGACCCGGTCACGCACGAGGTCGACCCGTCCGCCGGCGCCGTCACGACGATGACCCACCACGTCCTGGTCGTGAAGCCCAAGGACAAGGCGCCGGTCACCGCCGCCATCGCCGCCCGCAAGGGCCGCACCATCATCTTCGTCCGCACCCAGCTGGGCGCCGACCGCGTGGCCGAGCAGCTGCGCGACTCCGGCGTGAAGGCGGACGCGCTGCACGGCGGCATGACCCAGGGCGCCCGGACCCGGACGCTGGCCGACTTCAAGGACGGCTACGTCAACGTCCTGGTCGCCACCGACGTCGCCGCCCGCGGTATCCACGTCGACGGCATCGACCTGGTCCTGAACGTGGACCCGGCCGGTGACCACAAGGACTACCTGCACCGCTCGGGCCGTACCGCCCGCGCCGGCCGCTCCGGTGTCGTGGTCTCCCTGGCCCTGCCGCACCAGCGCCGCCAGATCTTCCGCCTGATGGAGGACGCGGGCGTCGACGCCTCGCGCCACATCGTCGGCGGGGCCGGCGCCTTCGACCCGGAGGTCGCCGAGATCACCGGCGCCCGCTCCCTGACCGAGGTCCAGGCCGACTCGGCGGCGAACGCCGCCAAGCAGGCCGAGCGCGAGGTCGCCGAGCTCACCAAGCAGCTGGAGCGCCTGCAGCGCCGGGCCGGCGAGCTGCGCGAGGAGGCCGACCGCCTGGTCGCCCGGGCCGCCCGCGAGCGCGGTGAGGACCCGGAGACCGCCGTGGCCGAGGCCGCGGAGGCGGCGGAGGCCGAGGTCGCCGCCGAACTGGCCGCCGCGCCGGCGCAGGAGGAGCGCGCGGAGCGCTCGTACGAGCGCCGCGACGACCGGGGCGACCGGGGCGGCTTCGAGCGCCGTGACCGCCGCGACGACCGCGGTGGCGACCGCGGCTTCCAGCGCCGGGACGAGCGTGGCGGTGACCGCGGCGGTGACCGTGGCTTCCGCCGCGAGGACCGTCGTGACGACCGTGGCTTCGAGCGTCGTGACGACCGCCGCGAGGGCGGCTTCCGCCGGGACGACCGGCGCGACGACCACCGCGGTGGCGGCTTCCGCCGCGACGACCGTCCCTCCGGTGGCTTCCGCTCCGGTGGCGGCGACCGCCCGTACAACCGCGACCGCCGCGACGACCGCCCCTCGGGCGGCTTCCGCTCCGGTGGCGGCGACCGCCCGTACGGCCGCCGCGACGACCACCGCCCGTCCGGCTCCTTCGGCCGCCGCGACGACAAGCCGCGCTGGAAGCGCAACGGCTGATCCGGCGCCGCGCCCCCCGGCCGACCCCGGCCGCTGACTGGACCCCGCGACAGGGCCCGTACGACTCCCGTACGGGCCCTGTCCGCCTCCTACGGCCCCTTGCTGACGGCCCGTGGAAGGCACACCGCCGATACCCGATCGGCCACGAGCCCCTCTGGGGCTATGCTCTGGGGTGAGCATGCCGCGGGCCATTAGCTCAATTGGCAGAGCAGTGGACTTTTAATCCATTGGTTGTCGGTTCGAGTCCGACATGGCCTACGCCTCGCGGGCGAGGGGACACCGTCCTTCCGGCCCGCACCCGAGCGCCCCGCCCGGCTTCTGCCGGGTGGGGCGCTTCGTCATGTGCGGAAGCACCCTGCACCAGGCACGAGCGGCGGCTCCAGCACGCCAAGGGGGTGGCGCTTTCCGGTCGAGGTGGGCTGACTCGTGCTGCCGCGGCAGCGGCGTCCGTTAGCTTGTTCGCTCACGTCCGCGAGGGGAGGGGCTCACGGTGAGCGGACTGACGCCTGACCTGCAGTTCATCGCGGACGGCATGATCCGCGGGTCAATGGGGCTGCTGGAGTCGATGTGGGGGGCCCGCGATACCGCCATCGCGCTGGGGCACGAGCTCGCTGGGCAGAAGGGGATGGCAGGCGACGACCACGCCGGCCGGTCATTCGCCAAGGTCTACGGCCCTGCGGCGGCCACGACGCTGGACAAGATGGGGTTCAGTTCCCACGTCCTCGGTGCCACCAGCCGCGCCCTGATGCGCAACGCTCGTGAGTTCATGGCTGAGGAGAGCCGACAGGTCTCGGCGTTTCTGGGCAGGCAGGTCGACCTGACCGTGGGCATGGGTGACCCGGGCGCCGACTGCACGGAAAGCTACCTCGGCCTCGGGCAGGAGCTTCCCGACGTGGTCGGCGAGACCGCTTGGTACACGCAGTACGCCCCAAGCGGGAGGAGTGACCGCTTTCGGGGCTCCCCGGAGAAGATCCGTCGCGTCGCCGGCTCCTGGCGGCACGCCGGCTCCCTGATGCAGCGGTTCCTCGAAGACGCCCAGGCGTACGCCTCCACGGCGAGGAAGGCACACTCGGGGGAGGCAGCCGACTCCTTCCAGACGTATTTCACCCACCAAGTCGGATTCAGCTGCCCTCCGGCGAAGGCCCAGGAGGACGACCCGCTGGTCACCAACTTGGTCGCCGCGTGTATGCAGCTCGCGAAGGCGTGCGAGCGGTACGCCGAGCATGTCGCGGCGGCGAAGGTGAAGATCCAGGAGCACAAGAACGAGCTGCTCCGGGTGGAGTTGCCCTGGGACCAACCGATGTTCGGTGGCAACGGCTTCGACGGCGGGCTGCACGACGCGGTGCTCACCGATCCCTGGATACGCGACCTCGGGGAAGTCGCCCATGCCCTCGATTCGTCGGCCGGCCGGGTGAGGCTTCCGGACGGGGAGGGGCCGGGGGCTCCGCCGCTCCCAGGAGTGCCTTTCGTTCCGCCGCTCATCCGTGTCCCGGTACCGCTCAGGCTCGCCTCCTACGCCGGCCCGCCTACCCTGCTGCCGGCGGTCAACCCCGTGGATCCCGGCATACCGTTCGCCGACCCGATTCCGCCGGTACCCGGGACGACACGGCCGCTCACCCCCGCGGAGCAGCAGCAGTTCCGGATGTGGATGAACTCGCTCAGGCCCGGGGGGCTCGCCGGCGGGGGTGGTCCCACCGACCCCGACAACGCCTACCAGCTACGGACAGCGGGATACCCGGAGCGAGAGGTGCCACTGGCCGGGAAGAACCGCGGGCTGATGGTGGACGGCGTCCGGCCCCAGGACGGGTACCTCGTCGAGGCCAAGCACGTCCGGGATCCGGATTGCAAGAAGAAGAGCTTCCGGTCACTGGACCGTGTCGAGGACACCCTTGCCAAACCGGTCAAGGTGAACGCCGAGGGAAAGATCGCCTGGGACCCTGTCGTCGACGCCATGTACGCAGGAGACGAAAAGGAACTCGTGCGGTACAAGCAGGCCATGGCCAATCCCGCGAACAGTGAGATCCGCGGGCTGGAGATCGTGACGAACGGCCGGGACAACGCGGCGTACTGGCAGTCCATGATGGCGATGACGGGCACGCCCGGCTCGACGCGATACGTGCCGTGAGACAGAGGAAGACAGTGTCTGCTGAACGGAACATCCGCACGAACTTCGCCTTCTACCCGCCCGAGGAGGACCAGGCGGCGTGGGGCACCACCCTGGAGTCCTTGGAGAGGGCGCTACGGCAGGCGTTCCCCGAGCTCACGGTGGAGTACAGGATCTCCGGAGTGCACCGTCTCAGGGTCCTGGACTTCGAGATCGAACTGGCACCGGACGTGTGGATCGACGGGACGGCGGCGATGCCGAGACCCGAGTACGCCTTCGTCACGCTGACCGACGTCACTGCCGACGAAGCCGCCGTCTTCGCGCGCTGGCTACGCGACTCCGTCGTCCCGGCACCCCACCTCGTACGCTTCGCCAGCAGCCTGGCCATGGCCAACGGCGAGCAGGATACGTGGCCGCTCCCGGCAGAGGGCGGCGTCGGAGAGATCGTCGCAGAGCTGCGCCGACACCTTGCCTCCGTCGAGGGCGGGTGATCCGGCGGGCCGAGGCCACGCCTGGGCGGCTTTTCCGTACACCCGTCGTACACGTGCGCGATACAGTGCGTGGGAATGCCTGGTCAGCCGGTGTGTGAAGGGTGGGAGCTGCGGGTGGGCGGGGTGGAGTCCGGGGTGTTGGCGGCGCGGTGGTGGAAGTGGGCGCTCTCGGCGCCGGCCGGGCGCAGTCCCGTGGCGGACCGCACCGGTGAGCACGCGCACTGGCGGCAGCCCTCCGACGTCTGGTTCCTCGCCGGGACCTACGGCGGGCGCGTGGAGCGCCGGTGCACGGTGCCGGTGGACCGGCCGTTGTTCTTCCCCGTGCTCAACACCCAGCGCCCGGCGTGGGGGCTGCGGCCCGAGCCGTTGCGGCTGCCGGTGTCGCTGGCGCGGGCGGAGCTGAACGGGATCCCGCTGATGCTGCATCAGGCGACGTCCCGGCGCTTCCTGGCCGTCGGTACGCCCCGGGTCGCCTGGGGGCTGTGGGGCCTCCTCGACCCGCTCACGCCCGGCGAGTACGTGCTGACCATCCAGGGCAGGGCGGACGACTTCTGCGTCGACACCACCTACCACCTGCAGGCGGTCCCGCTCGGTTAGGCCGTCGGCCACCGCGTCAGCAGGGAGTGCAGGGCGTCGAGCGCGCGGGACCAGGACTCCTGGACCGGACGCGGCGCGCCGAAGGCGTCGGCGGCCTCCAGGGCGGCGAAGCCGTGGAAGGTGCTGCGCAGCAGCCGGACCGCGTCGGTCAGGTCGGGTTCGCCGAGGCCGTACGAGCGCAGCAGGGCGCCCGTGTACTCCACCAGCTTGGCGTGCCCCGGCGACGCCGCCACGACGTCCGCCGGCAGCCGCAGCTGGACGGCGGCGTAGCGGCCGGGGTGGGCCAGGGCGTAGCCCCGGTAGGCGTCGGCGAACGCGGTGAGGGCGCTGCGCCCGGACCGCCCGGCCAGGGCCGAGCCGATGCGGTCGGCGAACTCGGCGGCGCAGTGGACCGCGAGGCGGGCGCGCAGGTCGTCGAGGCTGCGGATGTGCGAGTACAGGCTCGCGTCCTTGACGCCGAAGCCGCGCGCGAGGGCCGAGATGGTGACGCGGTCGAGCCCCGCGGAGTCCGCGAGGTCCGCCGCCGCCTCGACGAGGCGCTGGGGGGTGAGGCCTGCTCGGGGCACCGGGCCGCTCCTGCTGAGGTGAGGGGTGTCCGTCCTGCCCGGTCAGGTCGTCGGCCGCCGGGCGGGGCGCTGAAAACCGTTTGCCTAGGGTATCTAGGAAATCTAGCGTGGAGCATATGAAGTCACTCACCGAGAAGGAGATCCGGGGCTCCTTCCTGAACTGTTCCAAGGGCGAGGCCGCCCGCCTGCCGATCCCCCGCGACCTGGACTCCCAGCGCTGGGACGACCTGGACTTCCTCGGCTGGCGCGACCTGTCGGCACCCGACCGCAGCTATCTGGTGGCGGACCTCGACGGCACCCTGACCGGGATCGCCCTGCGCTTCCCCGCGACCCGTCGCAGCCTGCTGCACCGCAGCATCTGCGGACTGTGCATGACCGTCCACGCCGGCAGCGGGGTCTCCCTCATGACCGCGCGCAAGCGCGGCAAGGAGGGGCGCGACGGCAACTCCGTCGGCCTGTACATGTGCACCGACCTGGCCTGCTCCCTCTACGTGCGCGGACTGAAGCAGCCGGAGGGCGGGGGCGGCCGGTTCGAGGAGACGCTCACGCTGGAGGAGCAGATCGAGCGGCTGCGCACCAACCTGGCCAAGTTCGCGGCCTCTTTGTGACCCCTGGGGCGGCGGGCCCGTAAATGGTCGGTGGGGGGTCCCCGGATGGCGTAAGGTGGTGTTCACCGACGCGGGGTGGAGCAGCTCGGTAGCTCGCTGGGCTCATAACCCAGAGGTCGCAGGTTCAAATCCTGTCCCCGCTACTGAAGTCCGGAAGGCCCGGGTCCTCTTCGAGGATCCGGGCCTTCCGGCGTTTTCCCGTCCGCACGCGTCCCGCCTGCCTCACCCGATCGCCCCGGCCGGGTCGCCGTCCGCCCGCCGCTGCCGACAGCCTGGGGACGAAGCGGCGGCGGGCAGGAGACGACCTTGAGCGGGCGGGGCCGGTACGGGTACGGGCACAGGCACCGGCACAGGCACGGTGACAGCCACGGTGACGGGCACGCACCTCGACGCGGGCGCGGGCCCGGTCGAGGTGGGCGCGGGCGCGGGCCCGGTCGAGGTGGGCGCCGGCCCGGGCGTGCCGCCGGTTTCCTGCGGATGCTCCCCGCCGGCCTGATCGTCGTCGGCCTGGTCTTCGACCTGCTCAGCCCGCCCAGCTTCACCGGCGCCCCCTTCTTCTCCGCCGCCCCGCTGGTCGCCGCGCCCTTCTTCAGCTTCCGCGCCACCTTGCTGACCGGCTCGCTCGCCTCCCTCGCCGTCGTCGCGCTGCACGCCTACCACGGCACCACCTCGAAGGCGGAGGCGCTGACCGAGCTGGTCACCGTCCTGACCGTCTCCGGCCTGGCCCTCGCCATCAACCGCGTGGTGCGGCGCAGCGGGCGGCAGCTCGCCTCCGCGCGCGGCATGGCCGAGGCCGCCCAGCGGGCCGTCCTGCCCGTGCCCGCCGAGCGCATCGCGGGACTGCACATCGCGGCGCGGTACGAGGCCGCCGAGGCGGACGCGCTGATCGGCGGGGACCTCTACGCCGTCCAGGACACCCCGTACGGGGTCCGGCTCGCCGTGGGCGACGTACGGGGCAAGGGGCTGGGGGCGGTCGGGGCCGTGGCGGTGGTGCTCGGGGCGTTCCGGGAGGCGGCGGAGCAGGAGCCGACCCTGGAACGGCTGGCGCAGCGGCTGGAGCGGGCGCTGCGCCGGGAGGGGGCGCGCCGCGACGACCTGGACACGGTGGAGGGGTTCACCACCTGTGTGCTGGCCGAGATCCCGCCCGGCCACGAGGTGGTGCGGCTGCTGAACCGGGGCCACCCCGAGCCCCTGCTGCTGCACCCGGACGGCTCCCTGGACGTGCTGGCCCCGGCCGAGCCGGCGCTGCCGCTGGGCATGGGGGACCTGGGCAGCTGGCCGGACCGGACCCGGCAGTGGCCCTTCCCCGCCGGGGCCGCGCTGCTGCTCTACACCGACGGGGTGAGCGAGGCCCGGGACGGGCACGGGCTCTTCTACGACGCGCCGGGGCGGCTGCGCGGGCGGATCTTCCCCGGGCCCGAGGAACTGCTCAGCGCGCTCGTGGCCGACGTACGCCGGCACGTGGGCGGCGGGGGAACGGACGACATGGCGGTGCTCGCGGTGGCCCGGCCGGGGAAGCGGAAGCCGGAGCAGCGGACCCGGCGGGCCGCGACGGCAATCCGGAGCCGTCACGATGCGTGAGGGAAGAGGCGCGCTGCGCAAGCAGTTTGACGGAGAATCATGATGCTTGTGTGGCTGAAGAGATGACGAAATCGACGCCGGATCGCCCGTGTTGAGGGGGTTTGTACGTCAAAGTCCGGGCCATGATCGGCCGCTGGGTGGTCGGCCCGTGGCCGATTTCCGGAACGATCAATCGCAACAGCTTGGAATCACACCTCCGCTTCTATTACCTTTCGATAACGCACCGCAGCCGTCCCCCGCCGCCGTCAGAGGCGGCAGCCTGCGCGTGCGCGCGACGAGGAGTGTGGCCCGGTGGTGCCCAACGCGCCTGCCCCCGAAGGCATCGAGGATCCGGAGTCGACCGGCGCCGGTGCGTGGGGTGAGTGGAACCCCACCGAGGACTCCGTCCGTCCGGTACGCGGCCGGCACCGGGTGGCCAAGCAGCGCGGCGGGGGCCTGGCCCGCAGCTCCACCGTCCTCGGCGTCGGTGTGATCGCCGCGGTCGGCGCGGGTGGCATCGCCACCGCGCAGGACCGGCCCCAAGTCTCCATATCCATGCCGTCGTTGCCGTCCCTCGCCACGCTGACCGGCGACGACGACGCGCCCGGCGAGGCGGCCGACGCGGGCCACGGCGGCACCGGCCGGCAGGTGCGCGGCGCGGTCGACACGGTCACCGGCGCGGGCGCCGGCGAGGCGCTGCGCAGCCGGATCCTGCAGCAGGCCGAGGCCCAGTCGGACGCCGCCGCGGCCGTCGCCAAGGCCGCCGCCGAGCAGGCCGCGCGGGACGCGGCCACGCAGGAGGCCAAGGAGAAGCAGGAGGCCGCGCGCAAGGCCGCCGAGGAGGCCGCCGCCAAGGAGGCGGCGGACGCCAAGGCCAAGGCCGAGGAGGAGGCCCGCGCCAAGGCGGCCGAGGCGAAGGCCGCCCAGGAGGCGCAGACCCCCCAGGCCCCGGCCGGCAGCTACTTCCTGCCCACCTCCTCGTACACGATCACCTCCACCTACGGCGCCGCCGGCTCCATGTGGTCCTCCGGGCACCACACCGGCCTCGACTTCGCCGCCCCGACCGGTACCCCCGTCAAGGCCGTGGCCGGCGGGAAGATCGTCTCCGCGGGCTATTCCGGCGCGTACGGCTACCGCATCGTGCTGGAACTGCCCGACGGAACCGAGATCTGGTACTGCCACCTGTCGTCGATGTCGGTGACCTCCGGCTCGGTGGGCGCCGGCACCACGATCGGCCGGGTGGGCGCCACCGGCAACGTCACCGGCCCCCACCTCCACCTGGAGGTCCGCACCAGCGGCGGCTCCACCGTGGACCCGATGGCCTGGCTGGAGTCCAAGGGCCTGGAGGTCTGACGGGCGACCGGCCGCGGCGCCGGCACCAGCTCCTCCAGCAGGGCCGCCCGGCACAGCACCGGCCCGGCCGCCGCCCGGCGGCCGGACAGCCGGCCGAGCAACTCCGCCTCCCGGTCCACGAAGTCGGGCACCCGCCGCGGTCCGCCGCGGCGCGCCCGGTGCCGTAACAGGGCGAGGGCCGCGGCGTCCGCCTCGTACGCGGCGACGGTACGGGCGGCGGCCCGGCCGCCCCCGCGCCGCGCCAGCGAACGCGCCAACGACCGCGCGGGCAGCGACGCGAGGGCCGGCACCTCGGCCGGGTCCAGCCAGCCGGCGGCGGCGTACACGGCCAGTTCGCCGCGCAGCGTGTGCAGTTGGCGGCGCTGCGCGCGCAGGGCCGTCCACAGCAGCAGCGCGAACACCGGGACCATCACGCAGCCGTAGACCAGGTAGAAGCCGTACTCGCCCAGCTCGGAGGAGCTGTTCCACACGGCGTGCGTGACCATCGCCCCGGTGAGGCCGAGCAGCGGCAGCCCGATCCGGGCGCGGCGGCGGTCGGCCAGCACCGCCGCGCCGAAGCCGAGACCGGTGAGCACGGTGAACAGCGGGTGCGCGAACGGCGACAGCATGATCCGCACGAAGAAGGTGGCGGCGGTCATCGAATCCAGCACGCCCACGCCGCTGCCGAGGTCCTCGCCGAACGCGTTGCCCAGGTAGAGGATGTTCTCGGTGAAGGCGAAGCCGGTCGCCGTGAACCCGGCCAGTACGAAACCGTCGGCGGGCCCGGTGAAGTGGCGGCCGCGGAAGACGAGGACGAGCAGCAGGGCCGCGGCCTTGGCGCTCTCCTCGACGACCGGCGCGATCGCGACCGAGCCGAGCTGGTCGGCGTCGGACGGGTCGGTGGCGGCCGCGGCTATCCACTCCGTGGCGAAGCTGTTGGCCAGTATGGCGATCAGCGCGGCGGCGCAGGCACCCCAGCCGAAGCAGAACAGCAGTTGGCGCCAGGGGCCGGGCGCGGCCCGGCCCAGCCACCGGAAGGCCGCCAGGAGCGGCGGCACCGGCAGCAGGGCCAGACCCAGGCCGACGAAGAACCCCGGGGTGCCGGTCTGCTCCCGTACGAGGTCCAAGATGGCCGCGCCGGATCCGGCGAGCAGGACGAGGAGCACGCACGTACGCACCGCGCCGGGACGACGTGCGCGCCTGGGGGGACCTCCCAGCGGCGGCTGGGAGCGGAGCGCTCGGAACACGTCATGACCCTAGCGAGTGGGTCGGACACGCGCGGTGACGTTGTCAGTTCTCCCTGCGGCGGAAGAGCAAGTCGTGTACGACGTGCCCCTTGTCGAGCCCCTGGCCCTCGAAGCGGGTGAGCGGCCGGAACGCCGGCCGGGGCGCGTAACCGCCGTCGGGCTGGGTGTTCTCGAAGTCCGGGTGCGCGGTCAGCACCTCGAGCATCTGCTCGGCGTACGGCTCCCAGTCGGTCGCGCAGTGCAGGATCGCGCCGGGCGCGAGCCGGGTGGCGGCGAGGGTGAGGAACTCGGGCTGGATCAGCCGGCGCTTGTGGTGGCGCTTCTTGGGCCACGGGTCCGGGAAGTACACGCGCAGGCCCGCGAGGGAGGCGGGCGGCAGCATCTCGCGGAGCAGGATGATCGCGTCTCCGTTGGCGACGCGGATGTTGTCGAGGCCGTTGCGCTCGGCGAGCCCGAGGAGGTTGCCCTGACCGGGCGTGTGCACGTCGGCGGCGAGGATGCCGGTGTCCGGGTCGTCGGCGGCCATCTGCGCGGTGGCCTCGCCCATGCCGAAGCCGATCTCCAGCACGACGGGCCGGCCGCCGAACATCGCGCCGAGGTCGAGGACCTCCCGCCCGTCGATGTCCAGGCCCCAGGTGCCCCACAGCCGGCGCAGCGCGTCCTCCTGGGACGTGGTCACCCGGCTGCGGCGCGGCTGGAAGCTGCGGATCCGCCGGTCGTGGTGCGAGCCGGCGGGATCGGGCGCGGGCCCGTCGGGGCCGAACCGGGGCTCGGTGCGCCAGCGCGGCGGCACGTAGGTGTCACCCTGCGGCGCGGCGGCCTGCCGGGGGGCCGGCTCGGCGGCGCTGGTCTGCGGATTCTGGGACTCGGACACAATCCCCAGATTCTACGGTCCGCACTCGGACGGCATCCCGGGGCCGCGGCGGAGCCCGCTGCGGGGCGCGGCGGGGCCGGGCCGCGACCCGAAGCCGTGCTCCGGCGGGGCCTGGAGGCGCTCGGCCTGGGCTCAGGCCCGGCTCGGGGCCGGCTCGGGACCGGCTCGGGGCCGTGATCCGGCCCGGGACCGGGCCGTGCCCCGGCCCGGCTCAGGCCGTGCGCAGGGTGGTCAGGGTGCGGGTGGCGATCTCGCGGCCGATCGGCAGGGAGGCCGTGGCGGCCGGGGACGGGGCGTTCAGGACGTGGACCGTGCGGGGGGCCTCGCGGATCAGGAAGTCGTCCACCAGGGTGCCGTCGCGCAGCACCGCCTGGGCCCGGACACCGGCCGGGGCCCGGTGCAGGTCGGCCTCCGTGACGGCCGGCAGGAGCCGCCGGACCGCCTCGGTGAAGGCCCGCTTCGACAAGGAGCGGTGGATCTCCCCCGCGCCGTACCGCCAGTGCCGCCGCGCGATGTGCCAGGTGCCCGGCCAGGCCAGCTCCGAGGCGAGGTCGGCGGGGCGGACGGTGCCCCAGCCGTAGCCCTCGCGGGCCAGCGCCGGCACGGCGTTCGGCCCGACGTGGACCCCGCCCGCGACGCCCCGGGTCAGATGCACCCCGAGGAAGGGGAAGGCCGGGTCGGGGACCGGGTAGACCAGGCCGCGGACCAGCGAGGGCCGCGCCAGGTCGTAGTACTCGCCGCGGAAGGGGACGATCCGCATGCCCGGGTCGTCGCCGGCGAGCCGGGCGACGCGGTCGCACTGGAGCCCGGCGCAGTTCACCAGGGCCCGCGCCCGGACGACCAGGCCGGACGTGGTGCGCACGGCCACCGCCGAGGCCCGGCGCGCGATCAGGTCCACCTGGGCGCCGTAGACGATCTCCGCGCCCGAGGACTCCGCCAGCCGCGCGGCCACCTGCCCGTAGTCCACGATGCCCGTCGTCCCGACGTGGATCGCGGCGAGCCCGCGCACCTCCGGCTCGTACTCCGCGATCTGGGCCGGGCCGAGCTCGCGCACCGGGATGCCGTTCTCCCGGCCGCGCTGGACCAGCGCGTGCAGCCGCGGGAGCTCCGCCCGCTCGGTGGCGACGATCAGCTTGCCCGTCACCTCGTGCGGGACGTCGTGCTCCGCGCAGAACTTGACCATCTCCGCGGCCCCGCGCACCGCGAACCGCGCCTTCAGGGAGCCCGGCCGGTAGTAGATCCCGCTGTGGATCACCCCGCTGTTGCGCCCGGTCTGGTGCCGGGCCGGCCCCGCCTCCTTCTCCAGCACGACCACCCGGGTGCCCGGCGCCAGCCGCGAAAGGGCGTGCGCGGTCGACAGGCCGACGATCCCGCCACCGATCACCAGCACGTCGCAGTCGACGCTGCCCAGGCTGCCCACGCTGCCACCTCCCACCCCTGCATACTGCACCCCGGCACTGACAGCGCGGACGCCAGGCCGGGGCAGACCCCCTCAGGCCGGGGCCACCAGCAGCGGCCGGGCCCGCTCGCGCAGCTCCGCCACCCGCGGCTCGTCCCCGTAGGGCTCCAGCCGGTGCAGCAGGTCCCGTACGTACTCGGTGGTGCGGGCGGAGGAGATCCGCCCGGCGACCTCCACGGCGCGCGCGCCCTGCGCGCACGCCGCGTCGAGGTTGCCCGACTCCAGCTCCGCGACCGCGCTCACCACCAGGCGCAGGCCGTGCGAGCGGACGTACTCCTCGGTCGGCCGGGACAGCGCCTGCTCGGTGAAGCGCCGTACCTGCCGCGGCAGTTTGAGGTCCCGGTAGCATTCCGCCGCATCCGCCGCGAACCGGTCGTACGAGTAGAAACCCAGCCAACTCGGGTCAGGATCCCCGTCCCGCGACCGCTCCAGCCAGCCCTCCGCCGCGCGCAGCGCGGCCCCCGCCGCCTGCGAGTCGCCCGCCTTGGCGTGCGCCCGGGCCTCGACCAGGTGGAAGAAGCTCATGGTGCGGGCGGTGGCCAGGCCGCGGTTGCGTTCCACGGCCGCCTGGGCGAGGTCCACGCCCTCGTCGGCGAAGTCCCGGTAGGTGGCCTGCAGGGACATCGAGGCCAGCACGTACCCGCCGAGCGGCACGTCGGCCGCGGCGCGCGCCAGCCGCAGCGCCTGGATGTAGTAGCGCTGGGCCGCCTCCTGCTGCCCGGTGTCGAAGGCCATCCACCCGGCCAGCCGGGTCAGTTCGGCGGTGGCACCGAACAGCGCCCGCCCCACCTCGTCGCTGTACGAGCCCAGCAGCAGCGGCGCCGCGTCCACCCGCAGGCACTCGGGGACCATCGACGAACGCCAGTCCCCGCCGCCGTACTTGCTGTCCCACCGGCGGGCGTCCTCGGCCGCCTCGCGCAGCTTGGCCACGTCGCTGTGGCCGACCCGCTGCGGTGTGGCGTCCGACAGCAGCGGCGGCTGCTCGCGCGGCGTTTCGGCGGACGCGGGGGCGGGCACAACGGTGGTCGGTACACCGTTCGGTCCGGCGCCCGACGAGCCGTTCGAGGTGCCGCCCGTGCCACTCGCGCCGCCTGCACCGCTGGTGGCACCCGCACCACTCGTGCCGCCCGCACCGCTGGTGCCTCGCGCACCGCTCGCGCCACCGTTACGTGCGACTCCGCCGCCGGTCGCACCGCTGGGGGTGGCCGGACCGGCAGCGCCGCCCGCCGGGGCGGACGGCGCAGCCTGCCCTGCGCCCTGAGGACCCCGCGCCGCGGCAGCGGCGGGGAGCGCCGAGCCGGCGGGCCCCGTGGAGGCAGCCGGCCCGGTGGACGCCGTGGATGCGGTGGAGGCGGCGGGCGGGGTGGCCTCGCGCGCCACCGAGCTGTCCGCGGGCGATATCAGCCACCGCGAGGCGGGCGTCGCGTACGCCGCCACGGAGAAGGACCCGGCGAGCGACTGCCAGATCCCACCGCCACCGCGCCGGCCCGCGAGGTCCAGCCGGTAGAGGTCGGTGGCCGAACGCACCGCCGCGCCGACGTCGCGCGGGAAGGCGAGGCCGACCTCGGGCGCCGGGTCCGCGTCCGCGAGCCCGATCTCGTGCAGCGGCACCGGCCGGCCGAGCTTCGCGCCGATCGCGGCCGCGATCAGATGCGGCGCCGCGCCCTGCGGCACCATGCCCTTCGACACCCAGCGGGCCACCGACGTCTTGTCGTAACGAAGGGTCAGACCGCGCTGCGCGCCCAGGTCGTTGACCCGGCGGGCCAGGCCCGCGTTGCTGATGCCCGCCAGGGCGAGGACGGCGCCGAGCTTCTCGTTGGGCTCCCGGAGCTCCCTGGACATGCGCCACCCCTCGTCACACGTGGAACGCAGACGCCGCCGGGCATAGGCGCCCGGCATTTCGTAAACCCAGCGTAGTTCCCCGCCTCCCAAGCGTTAAGGGCCCGGCTTCCGTATGGCGAGATTGTTGTCCGTACGTACGGCCGGACCCGCGGGCGGCGCCGGGGCGCACGTGTCAGCGCGTGCCCCGGCCGTGTGGCCGTGCGCCCGTACGTGCGCTCTGGCCGGTCCCCGGACCCGGCGATTCGATGTGCCGTGCGTGGGTCGGCCCGCTGCGCGGATCCGGCGGGCCGGGGGACACCGCCGCCTCAATCCCCGCGGGCGGCGGCACGGTCCGGGGGGCGGTCCACCCGCCTCCCGGACCGCGGCGACGGCCCGCCGCGGCGCCTCGGTGCGCCCGCCGGCGGTCGCCGGTGCCCTCCCGCCCGCCACAGCAGTCGGTACGACGGAAAAATGGCTGAAATCGGCCTATGGGGCGAGCTGTCCCAGGAGGGAACGGAACGTCGAACACCGCGTACCCGGGGCGCATCGACATGTGTCTGCGCCCCCATGAGTCGCTCCTGCACGCCCTTCTCGTGGCAGCATGGACCCCGAGCCACCCGGGATTCCCGTCGTCCGGCCGTCCAGCCGCCCGGCGCCCGGTCACATGGCGCACCAGGCTGGGGAGGCGGCGATGCGCTGGTTGGTGGGGTGGAGCAGTATCGCCGCGAGTTTCGGCACGGCCGGACGGCTGAGGAGCGACCCGGCCGCCCCGCGCGGCGGCCTCGCGGACGCGCCCCCCGGCACCGACCCCCGGGACCCCGGCGCCGACGCCGAACGCACCCTCCTCCCCGTCGGCGCGCAACTCCTGTGGGGCGACCCGGACCCCCTGTGGGCCGTCGGCGACTGGCGCCCCGACGAGATCCGCACCGTCACCGCCGACCCCGCGGACCCCTGCACCCGCCTCGCCGTCCTCGGCTGCTGCGGCGCCGACGACGCCGCGCTGCGCCGCGCCCTGTCCGCCGCCCGCGGCGGCGCGCTGCGCCACCTGACCTCCTGGCCCGGCAGCTACACCGCCGTCGTCCAGGCCGGCCGCCGGATCACCGTGGTCGGCGACCTCGCCGGCGCCCGGCCCGTCTTCTACACCCCGTGGGCCGGCGGCACCGCGTACGCCACCGCCGCCCTGCCGCTGGCCGACCTCATCGAGGCGCAGCTCGACATCGGCCACCTCGCCGCCCTGCTGGCCTGCCCCGACAGCCCCGAGGCGCTCGGCGACGGCACCCCGTACGTCGGGGTCCGGCGGATCCCGCCCGGCCACGCGCTGATCCTGCGCGAGGGCTCCCGGGAGATCACCGGCTACGAGCCGGTGGCCTCCCTCGCGGTGGCCGCGCCCGAGACCGAGGCGGGCCGCGCGGTGGAGGGCGTACGCGAAGCGTTGGTGGACGCGGTGCGCGCCCGGCTCACGGCGCCGCGGCATGCTCCCGAGACCCTGCCCCACGATCCGGGGCCGGTTCCCGGCATGGGTCCCGCCGACCGGCGGGCCGCCCGCGGCATGCCCGCGCCCGGCGTCGGCGCCGACCTCTCCGGAGGCAGCGCCTCCGCCACCCTCGCCCTGCTCGCGGCCGGGCTGCCCGGGGCGCCCGGCACGATGCGGGGGCAGACCGGGCCCGGCGGGCGGCTGCTCGCGGTCACCTTCAACGACCTGGCCGCGCCGCAGGGCCGCGAGGCCGAACTCGAACGCGCCCGGGCCCTCGCCGCCGACCCCCGGCTGCACCACGTCGTGGTCGCCGCCGCGGAGGAGGCCCTTCCGTACGCCGACCTGGACGGGCCGCTGACCGACGAGCCGGGCCCGTCCCTGGTCTCCGCGGCCCGCGAACGCCGCAGGCTCGCCGCCGGCAGCGCCGACCACTTCGTCGGGCACGGCGCCCGGCAGGTCCTCGACGCCCACCCCGCCCGGCTGGCCGACCTGCTGATGGACCGGCGCCGTCGGCACCTGCTCAAGCCCGTCGCGGCACTGGCCCGCTCGGCCGCGGACGGCGGCTCGCTGCTCGTCCCGCTGACCGTGTACGCGGCCGCCCGCCGGCTGGCCCGTACGCCGTACCGCGCGGGCCTGGAGGCCGCCGCCGCCCGGCTGCGCGACGGGCGCACCGACGCCGGCACCGCCCTCGGGCCGGTCGACGCGTCGCTGGCGGCCCTGGCCTGGGCCCGGCCGGGGCCGGCCGCCGGATGGCTGACCGGGGAGGCGCTGGCGGAAGTATCGATCCGCCTGTGCGCCGCCGCCGGCCGGCCCCCGCTGTCCCTGCGCCCCGGCGAGGCCCGCGCCCGCGCGGTGCTCGCCCGGCACGCCGCCGACCACCGGGTGTTCGAACAGGCGGTGGAGGTGCGCAGCCAGCGGCTGCACGCGCCCTTCCTCGACAACCAGGTGGTCCGCGCGGCCCGCGCGCTGCCCGAGTCCCTGCGCGTCCAGCCCGGGGCCCGCGCCTCGGTCCTGCGCTCCGTCCTCGCCGCCTCCGGCGTACGCGAACTGCCGCCCGGCTGGGGCGCGGTCACCCACACCCCCCACGAGACGGCCACCCGCCTCGGCCTGCGCGCCGCCCTCCCCGACCTCCTGTCCCTCTTCACCACCCCGCTGCTGGCGGACGCGGGCCTGATCGAGGCCGGAGTGGTCCGCCAGGCCCTGACCGCCGCCGCCGACGGCCACCCGGTCCCCCTGGACGGCCTGGCGGAACTGGTCTCCATGGAACTCTGGCTCCACCGCCTGCTCTCCCGCCGCGGCACCTGCTGGACCGGCAGCACGTCCCTGCGCCGGCGGGCGGTCCCGACGGGGGTGCCTACTGCTCGGGCGGCGCTGTCCTGAGGGGCGTGGGGCGGTCGCGCCGGGCGGTCGCGCCGGGTGGTCGCGTCGGGGGTCGGGCGCCGAGGGTCGGGCGTCGGCGTCGTACGAGGTGGGAAGCGGGCTGGGCGGGCTGGCGGGCCGGCGGGAGGCAGACGGCGGGCCGCGGGCCGGCGGCCACGGGAGGTGGGCGGTGGAACGCACCGGGAAATCCCCGAAGTCCTCCGTGAGGGATGGGGGACCATGGGGCGGTGCGGTATCTCATCCTGGGCGTGACGGAAGCGCGCGACCGCGACGGGGGCGTCGTGGCGGTCGGCGGTGCGCGGCTGCGCGCGCTGCTCACCGCGCTCGCGCTGCGGGGCGGGCGCCCGGCCACGGTCGCCGAGCTGGTCGCGGACGTGTGGGGCGGCGGCGAACCACCGCGGGACGCGCCCGCCGCCCTCCAGGCCCTGGTCAGCCGCCTGCGCCGGACCCTCGGCGGCAAGGACACCGTCCGAGCGGAGGTGGCCGGCTACCGCCTCGACGCCACCGAGGACGACATCGACCTGTACGTCTTCCGGCGGCTCGCCCGCCGAGGCGCCCAGGAGCTCGCCGCCCACCCGGAGGCAGCAGCCCGCACCCTGCGCCAGGCCCTGGCCCTGTGGCGCGGCCCCGCCCTGGCCGACCTCCCCGACGCCGACACCGAACCCGCCGCCCGGTCCGCCCACGCCCTGCGCGAGGCCGCCGTACGCGACCGCATCGACGCCGACCTGCGCAGGGGGACCGATCCGGCCTCCCTGCTCCCCGAGTTGGAGCAACTGCTCGCCGTCCACCCGTACGACGAACCGCTGCGCGCCCGCCACCTCCGCGCCCTGCGTGCGGCAGGCCGCCAGGCCGACGCCCTCCTCGCCTACGAGACCTTCCGCCGTAGCCTCGCCGACCAGCTGGGCACCGACCCGGGGCCGGAGTTGAAGGCCCTCCACGCGGAACTCCTGGATCCGGAGCGGGAACCGGACCACTCGGCGGCGCCTGCCCCTGCTCTGGGGTACGAGCCCGCTTCGGGCCCCGGTCCCGGTCCCGGTGGTGGCGACGGCGGTGGCGGTGGCGGTGGCCACGGCGGGGCCGTGGCCGGGTCGGCCTCCGGGCTTGGCTCCGGCTCGGGCGGCGGGCCGGGCTCCGGCAACATCCGCCCGCGGCTGACCTCCTTCGTCGGCCGGGAGCCGGAGTTGGAGGCGCTGCGCGCGGAGCTGGGACGGTTCCGGCTCGTCACCCTCATCGGCCCCGGCGGCTCCGGCAAGACGCGGCTGGCCGAGCACTCGGCCGGGGCCCACCCCGAGCCCGCCTGGCTCGTCGAACTCGCCCCGCTCGACCACCCCGCGGCCGTCCCCGGCGCCGTCCTCAGCGCGCTCGGGCTGCGCGAGGCCACCCTCGTCACCCGGGACAAGGGCGCCGGCGGCACCGCCGACGACCCCACCGCCCAACTGGTCGAGCACTGCGGCCGCCGCCGCCTTCTGATCGTCCTCGACAACTGCGAACACCTGGTCGAGGCCGCCGCCCAGCTCGCCGAGACCCTGCTCACCCACTGCCCCGACCTGCGCATCCTCGCCACCAGCCGCGAACCGCTCGGCGTCCCGGGCGAGGTGCTGCGCCCCGTCGAGCCGCTGCCGCCCGAGCCCGCCGTACGACTGTTCGCCGACCGCGGGGCCGCCGCCCGCCCGGGCTTCTCGGCCGCGGACGACCCCGACGCCGTCCGCGAGATCTGCGCCCGGCTCGACGGTCTGCCGCTCGCGATCGAACTGGCCGCGGCCCGGCTGCGGCTGCTCAGCCCGCGGCAGATCGCGGACCGGCTCGACGACCGGTTCCGGCTGCTGACCAGCGGCAGCCGCACCGTCCTGCCGCGCCAGCAGACCCTCCGCGCGGTGGTGGACTGGTCCTGGGACCTGCTGGACGAAGGCGAACGCACCCTCCTGCGCCGCCTGTCCGTCTTCGCCGGCGGTTGGGACCTGGCCGCCGCCGAGGCGGTCTGCGGGGACGCCCGGCTCGACGCCGCCGATCTCCTCGGCTCCCTCGTGGACAAGTCGCTCGTCGTCGCCGTCCCCGGCGGAGGCGGTACCGGGGGCGGTACCGGGGGTCGGGAGGGGCGGGGCGCCGCCGGGGACCAGGGCTGCGACGGTGCCGGCTGCGCCGACGACGGCATGCGCTTCCGCATGCTGGAGACCATCCACGAGTACGCCGTCGAGCGCGCGGCCGAGGACCCCGCCGACCGTGCCGCCACCGCCGCCCGGCACACCGCCCACTTCCTCGCCCTCGCCGAGGAGGCCGAGCCCCTGCTGCGTTCCGGAGCGCAACTGCCCTGGATCCGCCGCATCGAGACCGAGCTCGACAACCTGCGCGCCGCCCTGCGGACCGCCATGGCCACCGATCCGGCGTCCGCCCGCCGCTTCGTCCTCGCCCTCGGCTGGTTCTGGTGGCTGCGCGACTACCGCTCGGAGGGCGCCGACTGGACCACGGAGGTCCTCGCCCTCCCGGGAACCGGAGCCGAGGCGGCGGCCGGTACGGGAGCCGAGTCGGCGTCCGGTACCGGTGCGGAGGCGGCGGCCGGAGCAGGAGCCGAAGCGGCGGCCGGTACGGGCGTTGCGCAGGCCCAGGGCGAGCCGTCGGAGCCGCTGCCCGACTCCCCGGCGTACTGGGACCGCCTCCGGCTCGAACTGCTGCACCTCTTCCTCGTCGCGGAGAGCCGCCGCCCCGCCGAGTTCCGCAGTCCCGAGCGGATGGCCATGGCCCGCCGCGTCCAGGCGGCGTTCCGCCGACCCGTGCCCGAAGCCGCCCGCTTCCCGGGCATGCTCTGGCCGCTGACGGCAATGCTCAGCGGCGATCTGGTCGACTTTCACCGGGCGTTGGACGAGACCGTCGAGAACTGCCGCCGCCACGGCGGCGAGTGGGAGCTCGGCGTCACCCTCATGCTCCGCACCCATGTGGCCATCGACCTGACCGGCGGCCTCGCCACCGTCGACGCCGACCTCGCCGAACTCCACGAGATCGCCCGCCGCGTGGGCGACCGCTGGACCCGCGCCCAGGTGTCCAGCGCCGCCGGCGAGGTGGCCCTCTCGCGCGGCCGGTACGACTGGGCCCGCACCGAGTACGAGGAGTGCCTGCGGCTGGCCCGCGAGGTCGGCGCGCACATGGAGGCGCCGTTCGCGATCGCCCGGATCGCCGAGGCCGCGTACTGCACCGGCGACTGCGACACCGCCGAACGCCTCCTCACCGAGGCCCAGACCGAGGCCGACCGGTACGGCGCCCAGGACGCCCAGGCCTTCGGCAAGCTGCTGGGGGCGTTCATCGCCCTGGACCGAGGGAACCTCGCGGCGGCCCGCGCCGCCGTGGACGCGGCCGCGGCCGTCGTCGACACCAGCCAGCACCGCACCGGCCGGGCCGCCGTGCCCCCGCAGTTCATCGCCGGGCTGGACACGCTGGAAGTGATGCTCCTCGGTCATGAGGAAGGACCCTGGGCCGGCCTGGCCAAGGCCCGCACGGGCCTGGCGGCAGCGGTGGAGGCGCGCTGCGCCGAACCGGTGCTGGCCCGGTTCACCGAGGCCGTCGCCCTCCTGCTGGCCGACGCCGACCGGCCCGCCGAGTCCGTACGGGCCCTGGCCGCGGCCACCGCCTGGCGGGCCGGCCATCCCCGCTCCGTCCCCGACCAGCGGGCCCTGCGGGACCTCCCGTCCCGCACCCTCGCCGCGCTCGGCCCGGACCGCCAGCGGGCGGAGGAGGCCGCCGGGTCCGCACTGGACCCGCGCGGCGTCCTGACCCTGCTGGCCACCACCACACCCGCGTAACACCGGCTCACCCAGCCCCCGCCGCCCCGGAACAGCCGCTCACCCCACACACCCGCCCGTTCGCCCGCCACCGACGGCGGCCACCCCGTCCAGCCCCGCCCAGCCGATGCCGCACAGCGTGGCGTCCGGCGGTGGCGGTCGGCGCCGCTGTTGGGCGGCCGTCCTGGTTGCCTGAGACGGTCAGCTGGGCAGGCGGTGGCGGCGGGGACTGACCGCCGGGCGGGGGCCACCGTGCGCGGCGCCCGCCGGACGGCGGTCACCGCGTGGGGCGACGGGCAGCCGATGTCGGACGGCGTGGCGCCGACGGTCGCGGCTGAGCCGCTACCAGGAGCCGTCCGGAGGCCGGTCGCCGGCAGTTGGGCCCGCGGCGACGCAGGGGAGGGGGAGCCACGCAGGCGGCGGTAGGCACCGGCCGCCGGGCGGGGTCGGTCGGTGGTGGTCGGTGCCGGCCGTCGTCACTGGCAGCTGATCACCGATTCCGCCCAAGTGCCCAGGGTCATCGGGGCCGCGCCGCCCACCGGTTCCACGACCAGGCGCAGCCTCTCGTGGCCGGCCAGCCCCACGTTCACGGGTACGGCCCGGTCGCCCGGGCCCAGCGCGGGGGACTGCCACAGCCGCTGTCCGTCGGCGTGGACGGAGAACCGTACGGCGCCCCGGCCGAGCACGGACAGGTCGTCGACCCCGACGCGGGCGGAGAAGGAACGGCACTGCCGGTTGAGCGCGATCTCCACCGAGGAGCGGGAGTTCACGGTGATGCCGTGGTCGAAGCGCTGCCCGGCGATCCGCAGACCCCAGCGTTGCCAGACCCAGCTGCTGCGCAGGGTCTGCACCTCGGGCCCGCTGTGGTCACCCCAGGCCGACTGGGTGAGCCGCGCCAGCGGATAGCCACTCGGCGCCGGCTTCGGCGGCTTCGGCGGGGGCGTGCGGGTGGGCGTGGGTCTGGGCGGCGTCGGCGAAGGCGGGACCGGGGACGCCGACGGACGCGGCGGCGCGGGGGTGACGGGCCTGGCCCGGGTCGGAGTAGGAGACGGAGCAGGACGGGACGGACGTACGGGGTCCGGCGAGGCCGGCTCCGGCGCGGGCGGCGTCGGCTCCGGCGCCTGCGGGGCGTGGGGCGCCGGGGGCGCCGACACGCTCGGGGGCACGGGCCGTGCCTCGGCCTGCGGTTCGGAGTCGTCCCCGGCGAGGGCGAACACCACCCCGGCCGCGGCAGCGACCGCAATGCCCGCCGCCAGCGCGGCCTTCGCCGGCAGCCCGAGCCCTTCCCCGGCCAGGGCGCCGGCCGAGGACCCCCCGGCCCCCGCCCCCGCCCCGCCAGCCCCACCCGCAGCCCCAGCCCCAGCCCCTCCC
>NZ_JAJAUY010000081.1 GCF_020532625.1 Streptomyces antimicrobicus
GGGGCGGCGCGGCGGCGGCCGGTGCCGGGCCGGGGGTCGGTGCGGAGGTCGGTACGGGGGCCCGGGAGGTCCGGTGCGGGCGCCCCGGCGGCCCAGTCACCCTCGCGGGGGTCGTACGCGTACCCGTACGGGTCCTCGGTCGCCGGCTCGGGCGGTGGCTCCGGCGGGGCGGCGACGGCGGCGCCCCGGGCGGCCCGGCGCCCGGACCCACGGCGGCGACTGCCCTGGCTATCGCTCACGCTCGCTCCACTGCTCGACCCGCGCTTCGGGCACGGCACACTAGCGGAGCCTTCGTCACTCTCCCAACTCGCCCGCTCACCGAGCGTGTCGCCTCCGGCGGGGGGTCACGCCCTCGGGGTGGTACCACCCCGTCCCCGACCACCGCCTGCGGCGGGCCGGTCGCGCCGTTCCCCGCGGACGAAAACCCAGGGGACCCCCGGTGGTCAGTAGCCGAAGGCGCGGGCCGTGTTCGCCGCCAGGGCCGTGGCCATCTCGTCCTCGTGCAGGCCCCGCACCGCGGCCATGGCGCGGACCGTCAGCGGGATCAGGTACGGGGCGTTGGGACGGCCCCGGTAGGGGGCCGGGGTCAGGTACGGGGCGTCGGTCTCGACGAGCACCAGGTCCAGCGGGGCCACCGCCAGCGCGTCCCGCAGCCCCTGCGCGTTCTTGAACGTGACGGTCCCCGCGAACGACATGTAGTACCCGGCAGCGGCGCACTCCGCCGCCATCTCCGCGTCGCCCGAGTAGCAGTGGAAGACGGTCCGCTCGGGCGCGCCCTCCTCCCGCAGGACGCGCAGCACGTCGGCGTGGGCGTCCCGGTCGTGGATCACCAGCGCCTTGCCCGTCCGCTTGGCGATCTCGATGTGCGCCCGGAACGAGCGCTCCTGCGCCGCCATCCCCTCCGGACCGGTCCGGAAGTGGTCCAGTCCGGTCTCGCCGACGGCCAGCACGTGCGGCAGCGCCGCCAGCGCCTCGATCTCGGCCAGCGCCTCGTCGAGCGCGGCGTCCCCGCCGCCCGCCCGCGCCCCCTGGCGCGACCAACCGTCAGGATCCCCGTGCACGATCCGAGGCGCCTCGTTCGGGTGAAGGGCCACGGCCGCGTGCACGTTCTCGTACGCCGCCGCGGTCTCGGCCGCCCACCGCGAGCCCTTCACGTCGCAGCCGACCTGGACCACGGTGGTCACGCCCACGGAGGCGGCCTTCGCCAGGGCCTCGTCGACCGTGCCGGCCTGCATGTCCAGGTGGGTGTGGGAGTCGGCCACCGCCACCCGGAGCGGTTCGGGCAGCGGCGGCGGGGTGTCGGAGGAAGGGCTCATGCCGCTGATCCTATGACCGGCGCAGCAGTCCCCTCAGGCGGGCCAGCGGCCCTTCGCGCCGCTGCCCGGCGGGCTCGGCCGCGCCGATGCTCACGGGGCCGGGGGCGTCGTGGGACGCGGCCTGTTCGAGCCGCCCCTCGTCGCGTCCGGCGCGCCGCCGCTCCCCGCGCGCGTGGTCCTGGTCGTGGGTGGCCGGGACCGGCCCGGCGATGCCGGGGGCGATCCGGCGGTCGTGGTAGAGCCGGTCGAGCATGCCGAGCACCGATCCGACCTGCCCCTCGCGCATGATCCGCACCACGTGCCCGTCGCAGTTGTGGCAGGTGGGGTTCGACAGCGGGGACGGCACCCGCTCACCCCCGGCCGTGTAGACGATGAACGGCTCCCCCTTGGCGTCCGTGTGGTGCTCGATCTCGTACGCCTGCTCCCAGGCGTAGCCGCAGCGCATGCAGGCGAACGAGTAGGCCTCGTGGACGATCTGGACGCCCGGGTGCACGGGCGCCGGGGCCGCGGGGGCGGGAATCGGAGTGTCAGCGATCTCACTCATGCCAGCTCCTCTGGTCCACTGGTTGTCTCAGGCCAGTGGACGCCGTTTCGGCCAGGAGCGCATCAGGCCCTGTCGAGTGTTGGACGGTCCTTGGGCGAGTCATTCCCCAAGCGCCCGGTGCGCGGTCTGAGCTTTGCTTTTCAGATTAGCTCTTTACCGTCTCAGGGCGCCTTTCGTACCGCATTCTTTGCCGCCACCACCGCGTCGAAGACCTCCCGCTTGGGTAGCCCGGCCTCGGCCGCGACCGCCGCGATGGCTTCCTTGCGTCGCTCCCCCGCCTCCTCGCGCACCTGTACCCGGCGCACCAGTTCCTCGGCGTCGACCTCGCCGGGCGCCGCCTCGGGGGCGCCCTCGACCACGACGGTGATCTCGCCGCGGACGCCCTCGGCCGCCCACGCGGCCAGCTCGCCGAGCCCGCCCCGCTTGACCTCCTCGTAGGTCTTGGTCAGCTCCCGGCACACGGCGGCGCGCCGGCCGGCGCCGAACACCTCGGCCATCGCGGCCAGGGTGTCGTCCAGCCGGTGCGGCGCCTCGAAGTAGACCAGGGTGCGCCGCTCGGACTCGACCTCGCGGAGCCGGCCCAGCCGTTCGCCGGCCTTGCGCGGCAGGAAGCCCTCGAAGCAGAACCGGTCGACCGGCAGCCCGGACAGGGCCAGCGCGGTGAGCACGGCCGAGGGCCCGGGCACGGCCGTGACCCGCACGCCCTTCTCCACGGCCGCCGCGACCAGCCGGTAGCCGGGGTCGGAGACCGAGGGCATGCCCGCGTCGGTGACCAGCAGCACCCGCGCCCCGCCGGTGAGCGCCTCGACCAGTTCCGGGGTGCGGGCGGACTCGTTGCCCTCGAAGTACGACACGACACGCCCGGTCGTGTGCACCCCGAGGCCCTGCGTCAGCCGGCGCAGCCGCCGGGTGTCCTCGGCCGCCACCACGTCGGCGCGCTCGAGTTCGGCGGCGAGCCGGGGCGGGGCGTCGGCGAGGTCGCCGATGGGGGTTCCGGCGAGGACGAGGACACCGGTGGGACCGTTCTGCGCAGTTGTCACCCGTCCATCCTCTCAAGCCGGGCGACCGCCCAGGGCGCGCCCACAGGCGCGTTCCCTACGATGACCCGGTGACCAGTACCGCGACGCTGCCGCAGCCCTCCGCGACCACCCCGCCGCCGCTGGACGACGTACGGGCGCGGCTGGTCCCGCCGTACGCGCGGCCGTCCGCCCAGCTGTGGGCGGCCCTGGGGGTGCGGGCTCGCTCCGCGGCCACCCTGGAAGGGGTGCTGGCCTGGGCGGGTCCGCTGCTGGTGGCGCTGGTGGCCGGGGTGCTGCGGTTCTGGCACCTGGGCAGCCCCAAGGCGGTGATATTCGACGAGACGTACTACGCCAAGGACGCCTGGGCCACCATCAAGCAGGGCTACGAGGCGAGTTGGCCCAAGGACATCGACAAGTCGGTCATCGCGGACCCGAACGGGGTGGCGCTGCCGCTGGATCCGGGCTACGTGGTGCACCCGCCGGTCGGCAAGTGGGTGATCGGGCTCGGCGAATGGATGTTCGGCTTCACGCCGTTCGGCTGGCGGTTCATGACCGCGCTGCTGGGCACCTTGTCGGTGCTGATGCTGTGCAGGATCGGGCGGCGGCTGCTGCGCTCGACGTTCCTGGGCTGTCTGGCGGGCGCGCTGCTCGCGGTGGACGGGCTGCACCTGGTGATGAGCCGGACCGCGCTGCTGGACCTGGTGCTGATGTTCTTCGTCCTGGCGGCCTTCGGCGCGCTGCTGATCGACCGCGACCGGGCCCGCGCCCGGCTGGCCGCCGCGCTGCCGGTGGACCCGGAGGGGCGGACCCGGCCGGACGCGGGGGTCGCCGAGACGCTGGGGCTGGGGTGGCGGCCGTACCGGATCCTGGCCGGCGTGTGCCTGGGGCTGGCGTTCGGCACCAAGTGGAACGGGCTGGTGGTGCTGGCCTTCTTCGGGGTGCTGACCGTCCTGTGGGACGCCTCGGCGCGCCGGGTCGCGGGCGGCGGCACCCCGTACACGGCGATGCTGCGGCGCGACGCGCTGCCGGCGTTCGCCTCGCTGGTGCCGGTGGCGCTCGCGGTGTACCTGGCGTCCTGGGCGGGCTGGATCCTCAGCCCCGCCGACGGCAAGGGCGGCTACTTCCGCGACTGGGCGGCCAAGCAGGGGGACGGCGGTTTCTGGTCGTTCCTGCCCGACTGGCTGCGCAGTCTGTGGCACTACGAGACCGAGGTGTACAAGTTCCACGTCGGTCTGACCTCGGGTCACACCTACGAGTCGAACCCGTGGAGCTGGCTGGTGCTCGGCCGGCCCGTCTCCTACTTCTACGAGTCCCCCGCCCCCGGCACGGACGGCTGCCCGGCCACCGAGGCCGGCAAGTGCGCCCGCGAGGTGCTGGCGCTGGGCACGCCGCTGCTGTGGTGGGCGGCCTGCTTCGCCGTGCTGTACGTGCTGTGGCGCTGGTTCTTCCGCCGCGACTGGCGGGCCGGGGCGATCCTGTGCGCGCTGGCCGCCGGGTACCTGCCCTGGTTCAACTACCAGGAACGGACCATCTTCTACTTCTACGCGGTCGTCTTCGTGCCGTACCTGTGCCTGGCGCTGGCGATGATGATCGGCGCGCTGCTGGGTCCGGCCGGTTCGACGGAGCGGCGGCGGGCGGTCGGTGCGATCGGGGCAGGCGTCCTGGTGCTCCTGATCGTGTGGAACTTCATCTACTTCTGGCCGGTCTACACCGGGCAGACCCTGCCCATGGACTCCTGGCGTGGCCGGATGTGGATGGACACCTGGGTCTAGCCGCCTGAACATGTTCAAATGCAGCTGAGGCAGCTGCGACTCCTGGGGAGGGGACGGACATGAACGGGGCAGCGAAGGGCGCACTCGTCGGCGGGGTGTTCCTGGCGATGACGGGCGGCGCCGCGTACGGGGTGTACTCACTGGTGGACGACGCGGGCGGCGGCGGGGAGCGGACGAAGCCGGCGGCCCACCGCGGCAGCGGCCCGCCGAGCGGCCAGGAGGTCTCCGGGACCGCCGCGGCGTTCCTGGCGGCGTGGGCCGCGGGGGACGAGGGCACGGCGGCCGGGCTCACCGACGACCCGGCCGCGGCCCGCCAGGCGCTCGCCGGCTTCCGGTCCGCCGCGCACGTGTCCCGGGCGGTGATCACCCCCGGCGCCCCGAGCGGGGCGAGCGTGCCGTTCACCGTCGCCGCCGAGGTGACGTACGAGGGGGTCACCAAGGCGCTGACCTACGAGGCGCGGCTGACCGTGGTGCGGGCGGCGGCCACGGGCAAGGCCGTGGTCGACTGGCAGCCCTCGGTGCTCCACCCGCAGCTGCGGCAGGGCGAGAGCCTGCGGGCGGGAACCGCGTCCGCCCCGCCGGTCACGGCCGTGGACCGCGACGGCGGGGAGCTGACGGCCCAGCGCTACCCCTCGCTGGGGCCCGTCCTGGACCAGCTGCGCCAGAGCTACGGTGCGAAGGCGGGCGGCAGGGCGGGCACGGAGCTGTGGATCGAGCCGGCCGGACCGGGCAGCCCCCGGCGGACCCTGCTGACCCTGGCCGAGGGCGAGCCGGGGCGGATCCGCACCCGGCTCGACGCGCGGGTGCAGGCGGCGGCCGAGAAGGCCGTGGCGCGGTACCCGGAGTCCTCGGTGGTGGCGGTCCAGCCGAGCACCGGGGACATCCTGGCCGTCGCCAACCACCGCAAGGACGGCTTCAACGCGGCGATGCAGGGCACCCGGGCGCCCGGCTCCACCCTGAAGATCGTCACCGCGGCGATGCTGCTGGACCGGGGGCTGGTGGCGGCCGGCAAGGTCGCGGCGTGCCCGGCCACCGCCTCCTGGGACGGGAAGGTCTTCCGCAACCTGAACGGCTTCACCCTCGACGGGCAGACGTTCGCGACCAGCTTCGCCCGGTCCTGCAACACCGCCTTCATCGGCCTGATCGACGACGTGAAGGACGACGGGGCGCTGCCCCGGGAGGCCCGGGAGGTCTTCGGGATCGGCCTGGACAACTGGAGGACGGGCATCCCGTCGTTCGACGGCAGGGTCCCGCAGAGCTCGGGCGCGGCGGCCGCCGCCGCGTACATCGGCCAGGGCGAGGTCCAGATGAACCCGCTGAACATCGCCTCGATCACGGCGACCGCCCGGACCGGGGTGTTCCGCCAGCCGGTGCTCGTCCCGGCGGACCTGGACGGCCGGCCGCTGGCGAAGGCCGCCCGGGCGATGAAGCCCGCGGTGGCGGCGCAGCTGGTCGCGATGATGCGGCAGACGGCCACGAGCGGTACGGCGGCCCGCGCGATGGCCTCGGTCGGCGGGGACAAGGGCGCCAAGACCGGCTCGGCCGAGGTGGACGGCGCGGTCGGCCCGGACAGCTGGTTCACCGGCTTCAGCGGGGACGTCGCGGCGGCCGCGACGGTCGAGGGCGGCGGCCACGGCGGTGACGCGGCCGGGCCGATCGTGGCGGCGGTGCTGAGCTCCTGAGCCGCGGCTGCGCGCGACGGCCCGCGGCGGCCCGCGACCGGGCGGCCGGGACCGGGCGGCTCGGGCCCGGGACCGCGCCCGGGGCGGCTCGGGCTCAGGCTGTCCGGTCCAGGCAGCCGCGCAGGGCGCGGACCAGGGCCTGGGCGCGGGGGTCGGCGGTGACCGACTTGGCCAGGGCGTTGGTGACGTACCCGAAGCCGATGCCGGCGTCGGGGTCGGCGAAGGCGAGGGACCCGCCGCGGCCGGGGTGCCCGTACGAGGCCGGGGAGAGCAGCGGGGAGGCCGGGCCGTGCAGCATGTAGCCGGGTCCGAAGCGGGTGCCCACGACCAGCACCCGGTCCGCTCCGGCGGCGAGCTCGGTGCCGGCGAGGGCGGTCGTGGCCGGGGTGAAGATCCGCGCGCCGTCCTCGACCACGCCGAAGGTGGCGGCGTAGAAGCGGGCCAGCGCGCGGGCGGTGCCGATGCCCGCGGAGGCCGGCAGTTCCGCGGCGCGGTAGCCGGGGTCGTTCTCGTCGGGCAGCGGGTCGATGGCCGCGAAGGCGCGCCGGGTCAGCGAGTCGGGGTCGGCGTAGGCGGCGGAGACGTTGCGCCGCGGCCGGGTCCTGAGCCCCCCGGCGTGCTCGGGCGGGTCCACGGGCGCCACCCGGCCCACCCGGTCGGCCTCGGCGTCGGGCAGCCCGATCCAGAATTCCAGGCCCAGCGGCTCGGCGATCTCCTCGGCGAACAGGCTGCCGACGGTGCGTCCGGTGGCGCGCAGCACCAGCTCGGACAGCAGCCAGCTGAAGGTCTGGGCGTGGTAGCCGTGGTCGGTGCCGGGCTCCCAGAAGGCCTGCTGCGCGGCGATCGCGCGCGGCCCCGAGACGCCGTCGGCGGCCTCGGCCGCGGTCAGCGCGCGGTCCAGCGCCGGTACGCCGGCCTGGTGGGTGAGCAGGTGCCGCACGAGGGTGCGGTCCTTGCCGCCGGCCTTGAACTCGGGCCAGTACGAGCCCACCGGCGCGTCCAGGTCGAGCAGGCCGCGCTGGTGCAGCAGCAGCGGGACGGCGGCGGCGACGCCCTTGGTGGCGGACCGGACGATCTGCGCGGTGCCGGCCGTCCACGGCTCGGTGCCGTCGGCGTCCTTCGTCCCGGCCCACAGGTCGACGACCGGGCGGCCGTCCCGGTAGACCGTGACCGCCGCGCCGCGGTCCCCGAGCACCTCGAAGTTGCGCGCGAACGCGTCCTTGACGGGCTCGAAGCCCTCCGCCACCACACCCTGGATGTCCACGAGCGGACACAACAGCGCCCGGCGGCCGGCTATGCCGCTACCGGCCGGTAAGAGACCTACGCCACGGCCACCGAGCGCGGGTCGAAGCCGAAGGGCAGCTCCAGCCGGTGGGCCCGCATCAGCGGCTCGTCGCACAGCAGGTCCTGGGTGCGCCCGTCGGCGGCGATGACGCCCTCGCTGAGGACGACCGAGCGCGGGCACAGCTCCAGGGCGTAGGGCAGGTCGTGGGTGACCATCAGGACGGTGACGTCCAGGGCCCGCAGGATGTCGGCCAGCTCCCGGCGGGAGGCCGGGTCCAGGTTGGACGAGGGCTCGTCCAGCACGAGGATCTCCGGCTCCATGGCCAGGACGGTGGCGACGGCCACCCGGCGGCGCTGGCCGAAGGAGAGGTGGTGCGGCGGCCGGTCGGCGTACTCGGCCATGCCCACCCGCTCCAGGGCGGTGCGCACCCGCTCCTCCAGCGCGGCGCCGCGCAGTCCGGCGGCGGCCGGGCCGAAGGCGACGTCCTCGCGCACGGTCGGCATGAACAGCTGGTCGTCGGGGTCCTGGAAGACGATACCGACCCGGCGCCGGATCTCGGCGAAATGGCGCTTCTCCACCGGCAGCCCGGCCACCTTCACCGTGCCGACGCCGCCGCCGAGGATGCCGTTGAGGTGCAGCACGAGCGTGGTCTTGCCGGCGCCGTTGGGCCCGAGCAGGGCGACCCGCTCGCCGCGGCCGACGGTCAGGTCCACCCCGAACAGGGCCTGGTGGCCGTCGGGGTAGGCGTAGGCGAGGCCGCAGACCTCCAGGGAGGGGGTCGCGGTCGCGGGCCCGGTCGCGCGGTCGTCGGTCACAGGGTCCATCCCATCACGCAGACGGCGAGTGCCGCCGCCGGAAGTACGGCCGCGTACGCCCACTGCGTCCGCGTGGCCGCCACCTCGTCGATCACCGGCATCACGCCGGTCCAGCCACGGCTGACCATCGCCAGGTGCACCCGTTCACCGCGCTCGTAGGAGCGGATGAACAGCGCGCCCGCCGTCCTGGCCAGCACGCCCCAGTGCCTGATGCCGGTGGCCTCGAAGCCGCGGGAGCGGCGGGCCACCGACATACGGCGCAGCTCGTCGGTGATCACGTCGCCGTAGCGGACCATGAACGAGGCGATCTGGACCAGCAGCGGGGGCAGGCCCAGCCGCTGCAGGCCCGTCAGCAGGGCCCGCAGCTCGGTGGTGGCCGCGAGCAGGGCGGACGCGGCGACGCCCAAGGTGCCCTTGGCGAGCACGTTCCAGGCGCCCCACAGTCCGGAGACGCTGAGCGAGAGACCGAGGACCTCGACCCGCTCGCCCTCGGCCACGAACGGCATGAGCACGGCGAAGGCCACGAACGGCACCTCGATCAGCAGCCGCCGCAGCAGGAAGCCGGCCGGGACCCGGGCCACCGCCGCGACCGCGGCGAGCAGGACGGCGTACAGCCCGAAGGCCCACATCTGCTCGCGCGGGGTGGCGACGACCACCACGACGAAGGCGAAGGTGGCGGCCAGCTTGCAGTGCGGCGGCAGGGCGTGCACGGGCGAGTGCCCGTGCCGGTAGAGCGTGTGGGCATGGCCCGCGCCCATGTCAGACCGCGTCCGCTCGCGCGCCGGCGCCGGCGCCCGCGCCCGTACGGCGGCGGCCCCGGGCCAGCCAGAACACGCCGGTGCCCACGGCCACGGTGGCGCCGACGCCGAGCGCGCCGGCCAGGCCGCCGGAGAGCCGCTCGTCGGCGACGTCCTTGACGGCGTAGTCGGCCAGCGGGGAGCCGGCGGCCGCGTGCTCCTCGACCTTGGCGTCGATGCCCTGGTCGGCGGCGACCTTCTCCAGGCCGTCGGGGCTGGCGGAGGCGTAGAAGGAGACGAAGCCGGCCAGCACGAGCGCGGTGACCAGGCCGGTGGCCCACACCTTGACGACCGGCCGGGCCGGCGCGGCGGCGGCCGGGGCGGCGGGGGCGTCGACGAGCTCGCCGCCGACGCGCAGCTTGAGCCGGGTGGTCAGCCCGCGCGCGCCGTGGACCAGGTCGGGGCGGACGGCGAGCACGGCGCCGACGGTCGCGGCGGTGATGGCGCCCTCGCCGATGCCGATCAGGGTGTGGACGCCGGCCATGGCCGTGAACACCTTGCCGACGGGGACGTCGGTGGTCCCGCCGAGGGCGTAGAGCAGGGTGAAGAAGGAGGCGGCGGCCGGTACGGAGAGCAGCGCGCCGGCGAAGGCGGCCGCGGTGACCGAGCGCCGGGTCCGGGGCAGGACCGCGAGCAGGCCGCGGAAGACGGCGTAGGCGACGACCACGGTGACCACGCCCATGGTCGTGATGTTGACGCCGAGGGCGGTCAGGCCGCCGTCGGCGAACAGCACGCCCTGCATGAGCAGGACCACCGAGACGCACAGGATGCCGGTGTACGGGCCGACGAGTATCGCGGCGAGCGCGCCGCCGAGCAGATGGCCGCTGGTGCCGGCGGCGACAGGGAAGTTCAGCATCTGCACGGCGAAGATGAACGCGGCGACCAGGCCGGCGAGCGGCGCGGTGCGGTCGGCGCCGAGGCCGCCGGCCTCGCCCGCGGTCAGCTCGCGGCGCGCGCCGCGCAGGCTGACACCGATGGCCGCGGCCGCGACGACGCCTGTGGCGACGGACACAGGTGCGTCGATGAATCCGTCGGGTACATGCATGGGGTCGCTCCGCCTTCGTGCTGCGCTGCCGGACTTAACCGTTCTTTAGCCGTTCAAGAATAGGGCCCAGTTGCAAATGACTGGCAAGAGCGGACGGGTCACAAAACGGAGCGCGCGGTTTCGTCGGAATATGCGAGGCTGGGGAGCAACAAAGACTGTTTTGTCCCGCTTGATCACGCGAGGAGTCGGTCGATGTCCACCACCACTGCCGCCGTCGAGGAGCGGGTCCGCGCCCGTGTGATCACCGACGACCCCCTCTACCGGGTCATTCCCGTCGCCCTGCGGTTCACCGCCGCCGAGCCGCTGGCCGTACGCATCGTCTTCCCCGCGGGACTGTCCCCCGAAGGCACCGAGAACGAGTGGGTCTTCCCCCGCGCCCTGCTGGAGGCCGGCCTCCAGGCCCCGTCCGGCTCGGGCGACGTACGGGTGTGGCCGTGCGGGCGGGTGCAGGCGGTGGTGGAGTTCCACTCGCCCGAGGGGGTGGCCGTGGTGCAGTTCGACATCGCGGCGCTGCGCCGCTTCCTGCGCCGCACCCACGCGCCCGTCCTCACCCGGTAGGCGCAACGGGCCCGGCCCCGTGTCCACGAGGGACACGGGGCCGGGCCGTCGAACGCGCGGGGTCAGCCGTCGAACGCGGGGTCAGGCCTTGACCAGCTCCCGGTCCGCGCCCGGGTCCGCCTCGGGGTCCGAGGACCGCAGGTGCTCGCGCAGCCCCTCACCCTCGACGTCGACGTCCGGCAGCAGCCGGTCCAGCCACTTCGGCAGCCACCAGGCCTTGTGGCCGAGCAGGGCCAGCACCGCCGGGACGATCGCCATGCGGACCACGAAGGCGTCGAAGAGGACGGCGACCGCGAGGCCGAAGCCGATCATCTTGACCATCTGGTCGTCCATGCCGATGAATCCGGCGAACACCGCGATCATGATCACCGCGGCGGCCGTGACCACCCGGGCGCTGTGCTGGAAGCCGGTCACGACGGCCTGGCCGGGGCGCTCGCCGTGGACGTACGCCTCGCGCATCCGGGTGACGAGGAAGACCTCGTAGTCCATGGCCAGGCCGAAGACCACGCCCACCATGAAGATCGGCATCATGCTCATGATCGGGCCGGGCTGGTCCACCCCGAACAGCGAGCCGAGCCAGCCCCACTGGTAGACCGCGACGACCGCGCCGAGGGCGGCGACGACGGAGAGCAGGAAGCCGAGGGCCGCCTTGAGCGGGACCAGGACCGAACGGAAGACCAGGATCAGCAGCAGGAAGGCCAGACCGACGACCAGCGCCAGGTAGGGCAGCAGCGCGTCGTTCATCTTCTGCGAGAAGTCGATGTTGATCGCGGTGGTGCCGCTGACCATGACCTCGCGCGGGCTGCTCTCGCGGATCTCGTGGACCAGGTCCTCGGTGCCGTGCGAGGACGGACGGTCCGCGGGGATCACGGTGATGATCGCGGCGTCGCCCTGCTCGTTGAGCTGGGGCGGCATCACCAGGGGCCTGCCGTCGGGGCCCTTGGCGATGCCGTCGAGCTTCGCCAGGCGGGCGTGGGTCCGGTCGGCGAGCGCCTTGTCGCCGTCGACGACCACCAGCAGCGGGCCGTTGAAACCGGGGCCGAAGCCGTCGGATATGAGGTCGTAGGCCTTGCGCTGGCTGCTGGAGACCGACTTGGCGCCGTCGTCCGGCAGGCCCATCTCCAGCTTGCTCGCGGGCAGGGCGATCACGCCGAGGCCGATCACACCGGCCAGCAGCACGACGACCGGGCGGCGCAGGACGAACCGGGCCCAGCGGGTGCCGCCGTTGGGCTTGTCGGCCCGGTCGGCGGCCTTGGCCCGGCCCCCGCCGAACAGCTTGCTGCGGGTGCCGGCGGGCAGGACCCGGCGGCCGGCGAAGCCGAGGAGCGCCGGGACCAGCGTGAGGGCGACGAACACCGCGACGGCCACGGTCCCGGCGGCGGCGACGCCCATCTTGGTCAGCATCGGGATGTTGACGACGGCCAGGCCCACCAGGGCGATGACCACGGTCAGTCCGGCGAAGACCACGGCGGAGCCGGCGGTGCCGACCGCCCGCCCGGCGGCCTCGTCGCGCTCGTGCCCGTCGGCGAGCTCGGCGCGGTAGCGGGAGACGATGAACAGGGCGTAGTCGATGCCGACCGCCAGGCCGATCATCATCGCGAGCGTGGAGGTGGTGGTGCCCAGGTCCAGCACGTTGGCCAGGGCGGTGATGGACGAGACGCCGATGCCGACGCCGATCAGCGCGGTCAGCAGCGGCAGCCCGGCCGCGACGAGCGAGCCGAAGGTGACGACCAGCACGATCGCGGCGATGACGATGCCGATCGCCTCGGACGACCCGGTCTCGGGGGCCGCCATCAGGGCGTCGCCGCCGATCTCGACCTGGACGCCCGCCGCGCGGGCCTCGTCGCCGGAGCCCTTGAGGGCGTCGCGGGCGGCGTCGGTCAGCTCCATGCCGCTGACCTTGTACTTCGCCGTGATGTAGGCGGTGGAGCCGTCCTGGCTGATGGCGTGCGCCTGGTAGGGGTCGGTGACCGAGGCGATCTGGTCCTTGCCCGGGCCGTTGCCCAGACCGGAGACGATCTTTTCGACCTGGGCCTTGGTGCCCGGGTCCTCGACCTTGCCGCCCGCGGGCGCCTTGATCACGATGCGGGCGGTGGCGCCGTCGGCGGAGGCCCCGGGGAAACGCTTCTCCAGAAGGTCGAAGGCACGCTGCGCCTCCGTACCGGGGATCGAGAACGAGCCGGAGGAGGGCGTCGCCGCCGTCGCCGCGCCGAAGCCGGCGAGGAACAGCAGCGCCACCCAGACGAGGGCGACGAGGCGCCGGCGCCGGAAGGCGCCCTTGCCGAGTCGGTAGAGGAAGGTGGCCACGTCGGTGGTTCTCCCGTTCGAGTCGTGGGATGGGTGCGGGACACGGGGCCCCGCGAGGCATGGAGAGCCGGCCCGACGACGAGAGCGGAGCGTGTCAGGTACAGCGGTGGAACGGTTCGGGGAGGGTGACTAGACGCCGAGGGCGGGGAAGACCACGGCGTCGATGAACTGGCGCAGGAAAGCCCGGTCGACCGGCCTGTCCTCGATCAGCGGGAGCGCGATGAACGCCCCGATGAGCATGTGCGGCACGAAGTCCAGGGCGGGGCAGTCCGGGGCGACCTCGCCCCGGTCCACGGCCCGCTGGAGCATCGTCTGCAACCCGGTGATCTCCGGGTCGACCAGCAGGTCGCGCAGCGCCTTGTGCAGTTCGGGGCTCGCGTGGACCGCGTGGGCCAGACCACGGATGAGCGCCGTGTCCTTGGCCATCTGGTCGTCGTCGGAACCCTCGACCATGACCTCGAAGTCCCCGCGCAGCGACCCGGTGTCGATCTCCCGCAGGGAGACCGGCTGGGTGCAGCGCAGGGCCCGGGCCACCAGCTCCGGCTTGCTGCCCCACTGGCGGTAGAGCGTGGCCTTGCTGGACTTCGTGCGGGCGGCGACCGCGTCCATGGTCAGCGCCTCGTAGCCGACCTCGCGGAGCAGGTCCAGGACCGCTTCGTGCAGTTCGGCCTGCCGTTCGGGGGTGATCCGGCTGCGCCGGGTCGACTCCGCGTCGGCCATCTCCGTCTCTCCTCTCCGAACGAAACCGTTTCGTACGCCTACGACGATACCCCGACCCCAGGCGGAACGAAACCGTTTCGTTTCGATGAGGGGCGTGGCCTGGATCACGCGTACGAGTTGCCCGGGCCCTCCGGCGCGGAAAGCATGAGGGGGTGAGCCACGACGTCGCGTATCTCCGGTTCCCCCACCTGCACGAGGACCTGCTGTGCTTCGCCACCGAGGACGACCTGTGGGTCGCCCCGCTGGTCGGTGACGGCGTCACCCCCGGCCGGGCCTGGCGGATCACGGTCGACCGGACCCGGGTCGGCCACCCCCGCTTCTCCCCCGACGGCCGCCACATCGCCTTCACCACCTGGCGCAGCCTCGACCCCGAGGTGCACCTGGTGGCCGTGGACGGCGGTCCGGCCCGCCGGCTCAGCTACTGGGGCTCCACCGACACCCGGGTCTGCGGCTGGACCCCGCCCGACAAGGACGGCCGGAGCGACATCCTGGCCGTCTCCTCGCACGGGCAGCCGTTCTCCTACTTCTCCTGGGCCTACTGCCTGCCCACCGACGGCAGCCCCGGCGGCCGGCTGCCCTGGGGCCCGGTCTCCGACATCGCCGTCCACGACGAGCCCGTCGACGGCGGCGGCCCGGGCAACGGCACGGGCGAGCAGCGCCGCACCCTGCTGCTCACCGGCAAGCCCCCGCACGAGCCGGCCGCCTGGAAACGCTACCGCGGCGGCGCCACCGGCCGGCTGTGGCTGCACGGCGAACGGCTGCTGCCCGACCTCGAAGGGCACCTCGAAGCACCGATGTTCGTGGCGGGCCGGATCGCCTTCCTCTCCGACCACGAGGGCGTGGGCAACCTCTACTCCTGCCGGCCCGACGGCACCGACCTGCGCCGCCACACCGACCACGACGAGTTCTACGCCCGGCACGCCTCCAGCGACGGCACGCGCGTGGTCTACCAGTGCGCCGGCGACCTCTGGCTGGTCGAGTCCCTCGAACCCGACGCCGGCCCGCGCAAGCTGGCCGTCCGGCTCGGCGGCACCCGCGCGGGCCGGCGGACGTACCAGGTCCCGGCCGCCAGCAACGTGGACGCCCTCTCGGTCGACGCCACCGGCCGGGCCAGCGCCGTCACCGTACGCGGCAGCCTGTACTGGCTCACCCACCGCGACGGCCCGGCCCGGACCATCGCCGACACCCCGGGCGTCCGGGTGCGGCTGCCGGAGATGCTCGGCAGCGGCGGGCAGGTCGCGTACGTCACGGACGCCGAGGGCGAGGACGCCGTCGAGATCGCCTACCTGCCGCGCGCCTCGGGCGACCGCGAGCCGCGCCGGCTGGCCTCCGGCGCGCTCGGGCGCGTCCTGGAGCTGGTCTCCGACCCCGACGGCGAACGCCTGGCCATCGCCTCGCACGACGGGCGGCTGCTGCTCATCGACGCCGGCGAGGAGTCCGACGGGGAGGTGACCGAGCTGATCCGGTCCGTCAACGGGCCCGTCACCGACCTCGCGTTCTCCCCCGACGGCGACTGGCTGACCTGGTCCCATCCGGGCATCGGGCGGTCGCTGCGGCAGATCAAGATGGCCCGGATCTCCGGTTCGGGCCCCCGCCAGATCGTCGACGTCACCAACGGCCGCTTCGTGGACGAGAACCCGGTCTTCACCCGGGACGGCCGCTACCTCGCCTTCCTGTCCTGGCGCGGCTTCGACCCGGTCTACGACGTCCACACCGGCGACCTGTCCTTCCCGCTGGGCTGCCGCCCGTACCTGGTGCCGCTGTCCTCGGCCACGCCCTCGCCCTTCGCCCTCTCCCCCGACGGCCGGCCGGCGGCCGGCGGCCTGGACCCGGGCGAGTCCGACTCCGGCGGGGGCGAGTCCGGCGCGGTCACCGTGGAGGTGGAGGGGCTGGAGAACCGGGTCCACCCCTTCCCGGTCACCGCCTCCAAGTACTCGGCGCTGCACCCCGTCAGCGGCGGCGGGCTGGTCTGGCTGCGCTGGCCGATCTCCGGCGCCCTCGGCGAGACCTTCGCCAACCCGGCCGACATCAGCGGCAAGCCCACCTTGGAGCACTTCGACATCACCAAGGCCCGCAAGAGCGAACTCGCCTCCGGCCTGGACTGGTTCGAGGTCAGCGGCGACGGCTCGCGGATGGTGGTCAACGACGACGGCGACCTGCGGGCGGTCCCGGCCACCGAGTCCGGCGACAGCGACTCCACCGTCTACCTGGACCTGCGGCGCATCCTGCACGAGGTGGACCCGGGCGCCGAGTGGCGCCAGGCCTACGACGAGGCCGGACGGATCATCCGCGCGTACTTCTGGGAACCGAAGATGTGCGGCATCGACTGGGACGGGGTGCTCGCCCAGTACCGGCCGCTGGTCGAACGGGTCGCCTCCCCCGACGAGTTCGCGGACCTGCTGCGCGAGGTCGTCGGCGAGCTCGGCACCTCGCACGCGTACGTCTCCCCGGCCCGCCGCAACGAAGGGCCGCCGCACTACCAGCGGGCCATCGGACTGCTCGGCGCCAACTTCGTCTGCCGCGACGGGCAGTGGCTGGTGAGCCGGATCCTGCCCGGCGAGTCCTCCGACTCCAAGGCCCGCTCGCCGCTGGCCGGCAGCGGCATCCGCGAGGGCGCCGTGCTCACGCACGTCGACGGCCGCCCGGTCGACCCCGTCACCGGCCCCTACCCGCTGCTCGCGGCGGCCGGCGGGACCACGGTCGAGCTGACGTTCCGGCCGGCCGAGGGCGAGGGCCGCCCCCGCCGGGTCGCGGTCGTGCCCCTGGTGGACGAACGGCCGCTGCGCTACCAGGACTGGGTGGCCAAACGCCGGGCGGTGGTCCGCGAACTCAGCGGCGGCCGGTGCGGCTACCTGCACATCCCCGACATGGGCGGCTCCGGGTGGGCGCAGTTCAACCGCGACCTGCGGATGGAGATGTCCCGGCCCGCCCTGATCGTGGACGTCCGCGGCAACGCGGGCGGGCACATCAGCGAGCTGGTCGTGGAGAAGCTCAGCCGGTCCATCCTCGGCTGGGACCTCACCCGGGACGCCCAGCCGGTCAGTTACGCCTCCAACGCGCCCCGCGGCCCGCTGGTGGCCCTCGCCGACGAGGCGACGTCCTCCGACGGCGACATGATCACCGCCGCCTTCAAGCTGCTGGGGCTCGGCCCGGTGGTCGGACAGCGCACGTGGGGCGGCGTGGTCGGCATGACCGGGCGGCACACCCTCGGCGACGGCACGGTGATCACTGTGCCGATGAACGCGGCCTGGTTCCCCGAGTACGGCTGGTCGGTGGAGAACCACGGCGTCGAACCGGACCTGGAGGTGCTGCGCACTCCGCTGGACTGGGCCGAAGGGCGGTACGCCCAGCTCGACGACGCGGTGCACCTGGCGCTGGAGCTGCTGGAGCAGGAGCCGGCCGCGGTCCCGCCCGGCTACGAGGACGTCCCGGACCGGCGGCGCCCCAAGCTCCCGCCGCGGTCGTAGCGCCCGCGGGCCGCGTGACGCCCCCGGCCCGGGACGCACGTGGCGCCCGCGGCGCGGGACGCACGTGGCGCCCGCGGCGCGGGGGCGCGGCGAGCACGACGAGCACGACGAGCACGACGAGCGGACACGACGAAGGGGCGCGGCCGGTCCGGAACGGCCGCGCCCCTCGTCAGTGCCTGGTGGTCACCGCCGGGTCAGTCCCAGGGGTCGTCCATCTCGTCGCGCAGGTCGTCCAGCTTCTCCTGGCCCTGCTCCTTCTCGCGCCGGTCCTGCTGGCGCCGGGACGTCTCGTCCTGTGCGCCCTGCTCGGCGCCGCGCGCCTTGCCCCTGAGTTGCTGCGCCTTGTCGTCGAACTGGTCCTTGATGCCCATGCGGTTTCCCTCCTGGAGGGGTGTGGGGGACTGGGCCTCGACCAGATTTGCACGGCCGGACAATGCGCGCATTTCGATCAGCGGCTCCGTCAGCGGCGCTGGCTGCGCTCCGCCTCGTCGGCCGCCCCGCCGGCCCCGACCAGGCCCGTGGGGACACCGGCCAGCCGCGGGCCGAACCGCTTCATCTCCCGCTTTCCGCCGAGGGCGATGAGGCCCGGCAGGTAGCCCCGCACGCTTTGCGTCCCGCGCAGCCACCACTGGGCGTACACGTGCGCCGAACGGCGCTCGATCCCGGCGACGATCCGGTCCACGGCCGGGCCGAGCGGGTACGTCCGGTTGGCCGGCCAGGGCAGCCGGCGGCGCAGTTCGCGCATGACGTCGTGCTCGTCGGCCCCGCGCACCATGTCGGTGTCGGTCCACGACAGGTACCCGACGCCGACCTTGACGCCTTCGTACCCGACCTCGGCGCGCAGGCAGTGGGCGAAGGCCTCGACCCCGGACTTGGAGGCGCAGTACGCCGACATCATCGGCGCCGGGGTGATCGCGGCGAGCGAGGCGATCTGGAGGAAGTAGCCGCGGCTCGCGCGCAGCGCCGGCAGGAAGGCCCGGGCGGTGACCGCTCCGCCGATCAGGTTCACCTCGATCACCCGCCGCCAGGCGGCCGGGTCGGACTCGCCGAACGGGCCGCCGGCGGCCACCCCGGCGTTGGCGACCACGATGTCCACCGCCCCGAAGCGCTCCACGACCTCCTGGGCCACCCGGGCCATCGCCTCGGGATCGGTGACGTCGGCGAACCAGTGGTCGCTGTCGGTGTGCAGGCGCTCGGAGACCTCCTTCAGCGCCTCGGGCTCCAGGCCCACCAGGGCGACGCGCGCGCCGCGCGCGGACAGCTTGCGGGCCAGCAGCTCGCCGACGCCGCGGGCCGCGCCGGTCACGACGGCGACCTGGCCCTCCAGACTCCTGCGACCGTGCACGGGGTTCACGGGGTTCACGAGGTCCTCTCCTTCGTCTCGGCCGTCCGGGTCAACTCGCGTATGACGTCGCTGACGGCCTCGGGCGCCTCGACGGGCGCCATGTGGCCGATGCCGGTGAGCTCGGTGAGCCCGACGCACTGCGGCAGGGCCGCGGCCAGCGCGCGGGCGTGCCCGACGGGTGTGAGCCGGTCGGCGGTCCCGCCGACGACCGCCGTCGGCACGTGGAGGCTGCGCACGTCCCCGTCGAGGTCCAGCCCGGCCAGCACCGCCGCCCAGGCGCGCCGCGCCGGGACCGGGCAGGCCTGCACCACCCGGGCGCAGGCGTCGACCTTGTCGGGGGCCGCGCCGGGGGCCATGGTCACGTACTTCAGCAGCGCCTTGCTGACCGGCGTCACGGGGCCGAACGGGGCCCGCGAACCGGTCACCGCCCGGGTGAGGCGGGTCCGCAGGGGCCCGGCCGGCAGCGGCAGCACCCGGGCCTCCTCCAGCAGGCGGGCGCTGCCGGTGCTGCACAGCACCGCGCCCGCGGTGTGCGCGACGAACTCCGGGCGCCGGGCGGCGGCCATCACGGTCATCCCGCCCATGGAGTGCCCCGCGACCACCGCCCGCTCCCCGTCGGCGAGGGTCGCTCGGAGCACGGCCACGAGGTCGTCGGCCAGGGCCGTCGTGCTGTGCTCGGTGGCCGCGGGGCTGCGGCCGTGGCCGCGCTGGTCGTAGGCGACCACCCGGTGGTCCCGGCTCAGCTCCCGGATCTGCGCCGCCCAGAACGCGGTGGAGCAGGTCCACCCGTGGGCCAGCACCACCGTCGGCGCGCCGTCCTCGCCGTGCACCTCCACGTGCAGCCGCGCGCCGTCGGCGGACTCGGCGAAGAACTGCCTGCGCGGCGCGGGCGGGAGGTACCGGCCGCTCACGCGGCGCCCTCGACGGCGGGGGCGGCGTCGGTGGCGGGGGCGGCGTCGGCGGCGGGCTGCTCGGCGGCGGCCTCGCGGGCCGCCGGGACCTTCTCCCGCAGCCGCTGGACCTCGTACTCGGCCAGGTCCACCGTGCGCGTCTCGCGCCGGAACTCCCCCGTGGTGCCGGGCCACACCGTGGTGTTGCGCCCGCTCGCGTCGAGGTACCAGCTGGTGCACCCGCCGGTGTTCCACACCGTGCGGGTCATCCGGTCCTGGACCCGGCGGTTCCAGGCGTTGACCGCCGAGGGGCGGGCGGCCAGCGCCGCCCGGCCGCCGAGGACGTTCAGCTGGCGGACGTAGTCGGCCATGTAGTTCAGCTGGGACTCGATCATGAGGATCATCGAGCTGTTGCCGAGGCCGGTGTTCGGGCCGATGATCGTCATCCAGTTCGGGAAGCCCGCCACGGTCGCGCCGCGCAGCGAGCGCATGCCGTCCTTCCACTCCTCCGCCAGCGTCCGGCCGTCCGCGCCGACGACGCGGTCGGCGATCGGCATGTCCGTGACGTGGAAGCCGGTCCCGAAGATGATCGCGTCGACCTCCGCCTCGGTGCCGTCGGCGGCGACGAGCACGCTGCCGCGGATCTCCTTCAGCCCGGAGGCGACCAGGTCCACGTCGGGCCGGGCGAGCGCCGGGTAGTAGTCGCTGGAGAGCAGGATCCGCTTGCAGCCGATCCGGTAGGAGGGGGTCAGCTTGGCCCGCAGCTGCGGGTCCTTGATGGAGCGGGCCATGTTGGCCTTGGCCAGCGACTCGACGAGGCCGAGCTGGTGGGGCCGCTTGGTGAACGCGCCGACCTGGAGCTCGCGGATCCCCCACAGCAGCCCCCGGCGGGCCGCCCGGGTGAACGGCAGCTGGCGGTGCAGCCACTTCTCCAGCGGGCTGATGGCCCGGTCCGTACGGGGCATCACCCACGGCGGGGTGCGCTGGAACAGCGTGAGCCGCTCCACCTCGGGGGCGATGGCCGGCACGATCTGGATGGCCGAGGCACCCGTGCCGATCATCGCGACCCGCTTGCCGCGCAGGTCGTAGTCGTGGTCCCAGCGCGCGGAGTGGAAGACCTTGCCGGGGAACTCCGCCAGCCCCGGCACCTCCGGCAGCTTCGGCTCGGACAGCGGCCCGGTCGCGGAGACGACCATGTCGGCGGTGAGGTCGCCGCCGCTGGTCTCGATCTCCCAGCGCAGCTCGGCCGCGTCCCAGCGCATCATCCGGACCTCGTGGTTCAGCCGGATGTGCGGACGCAGCCCGAAGGTGTCGGCCACGTGCTCCAGGTAGGCCCGGATGTGGGGCTGGCCGGAGAAGGTGCGCGGCCAGTCGGGGTTGGGCGCGAAGGAGAAGGAGTACAGATGGGAGGGCACGTCGCAGGCGCAGCCGGGATAGCTGTTGTCCCGCCAGGTCCCGCCCACCGAGTCGGCCCGTTCCAGCACGACGAAGTCGGTGACCCCTTCGCGGCGCAGCCTGACGGCCGCCCCCAGTCCGCCGAAGCCGGATCCGACCACCGCCACGCGCACATGCTCGCCCACGCCCGCCGCCCTTCACAGACTCTGCCAGCAATCACTGGCACGATGGGGAGCGTAGAGCTTCTCCATACTCATGGGTAGGGGTCTCGCCGGGAAAGTTACCCTCGGTACGCCATAGGCTGCGGCTGTGGCGCACGAACAGACGGTACGCGAATACCGCACGGAGGAGCTGGCCGAGGCGGCCGGCATCCCGGTCCGCACCCTGCGGTTCTACCGCGAGCGCAAGCTCCTGCCGCCACCGCGCCGCGAGGGCCGGATCGCCTGGTACGACGACCACCACCTGGCCCGGCTGCGCACGATAGCCGCGCTGCTGGAGCGCGGCCACACCCTCGGCGGCATCGCGGAACTGACCGCCGCCTTCGAGAACGGGCGCGACGTCGGACAGCTCAGCGAGCTGCTGGGCATGGGCTGGTCGGAGGAGACCCCGGTCCGCCTCTCCCCCGAGGCGCTGGCCGACTACTTCGAGGGCGAGGTGACCCCGGAGAACCTCGCGGCCTCGCTGGCGCTGGGCTACGTCGCCACCGACGGCGACGAGATCGTGCACGTCAGCCGGCGGCTGCTGGACGCCTCCTCGGCGCTGGTGCGCGAGGGCGTGCCGCTGGCGGCCGTCCTGGAGACCGGCCGCCAGGTACGGGCCCACGCGGACGCCATGGCCGCGCTGTTCGCCGACCTCGTCGGGGCCCACCTCGCGGACGGCGACGCGGCCCTGAAGCGGCTGCGGCCGCTGGCCAAGAGCGTGGTGGAGGCCGAACTCACCATGGCGATGGACCGCCTCCTGGCGGCGGGCGCCACCGGCACCGCGGGTGCGGCCGGCGGCACGGACAGCGCGGGCGGCGCGGGCACGGGCGGCGCGGGCACGGCGTCCGGCGGACCCCGGGGCGATCAGCCCAGCTCGTAGGCGACGGTCACCGGCGCGTGGTCGGACCACCGCTCGGGGTGCGTCTCGGCCCGCTCCACGAACCCCTTGACCGCCTTGGCGGCGAGCCCCGGCGTGGCCACCTGGAGGTCGATCCGCCAGCCGGCGTCGTTGTCGAACGCCCGCCCCCGGTAGGACCACCACGAATAGGGCCCGTCCTGCTCGGGGTGCAGCAGCCGCATCACGTCCACGTAGCCGGCCTCGTCGTAGACCTTGCCGAGCCACTCCCGCTCCTCCGGCAGGAAGCCGGCGCTCTTGCGGTTGGTCCGCCAGTTCTTGAGGTCGGCCTCGCGGTGGCAGATGTTCCAGTCACCGCACACGACCACCTCCCGCCCGTCGGCCGCCGCCTTGGCCCGCAGCTCCTCCAGGTACGGCCGGAACTCGGCCATGAAGCGGTACTTCTCGTCCTGCTTGGCGGTCCCCGCCTCCCCGGACGGCAGGTACAGGCTGGCCACCGTCACCCCGGGCAGGTCCGCCTCGACGTACCGCCCGGAGGCGTCGAACTCGTCGCTGCCGAACCCGATGCGCACCGCGTCCGGCTCCCGCCGGGTGTACAGCGCCACCCCCGCCCGGCCCTTGGCCGCGGCGGGCGCGAAGACGGTGTGCCACCCCGCGGGCTCGCGCACCTCGGCCGGCACCTGCTCCGCCTCCGCCCGCACCTCCTGCAGGCACACCACATCGGCGTCGGTCCCGGCCAGCCACTCCGCGAACCCCTTCTTCGCGGCGGCCCGGATCCCGTTCACGTTGACGGAGCTCACGGTGATCAACAAACACTCCCCACATCGGACAAACCCGCAGCAGCGTACTCGTCCGACCCCCACCCCACGGGAAGCCGCCACGATCCGGACGATCTTCGACCGTCGCGGCAACCATCCCCCGCTCTCGGCGATCACCTCCATCGGACAGCGATCACCGCGTCCCAGGCGCCCGCCTCAGCTCAGGGAGAAGACATGCAGCAGCCGTTCCGGAGGATCACCACGAGGCTCCGCTCCCGTCACCGCGCGGCGCGACTGTTCTCGGCCACGCTTTTGACGGCGGTGTCCGCTGCGGCCCTGGCCGCATGCGGAACCGACACCCCGCCCGCGCCGCCCAAGGGGCCCAGCACTGCGTCGGCCGGGGCACCCACGGCCTCCACGGCTCCGACACCGGCGTCCCCCACGCCGCCCTCCACCTCGGCGAACGGCATCCCGCCGAAGCCGGACGCCGCCACCGAGGCCCGCTACCTCCGCGCCCTGGACGCGATCTCACCCGACATCGTCGCGGGCAAGACGGATCGCGCGGTCAGCCGTGGTCGGGACACCTGCGGCACCATCCACTCGTTCCCGCAGGACCGGGCGAAGCAGGTGGACATCACCCGGCAGCGCTTCTCCGGAGCCCAGCAGCTCACCTCCGCACAGGCGGAGCAGATCCTCGGGGTCGTCAAGGCCCACCTGTGCCCCGCGGCCTGAATCCGGCCGGTCGTACCATGGGCCAATGCCTCACGGGACAGAACTCCGGGTCGTGGCGTACGACCACCCGGACGCGGTGAAACTGAACGACCAGGTGCAGCTCGAATACGCCGAGCGGTACCGCAGCGACGGGGACATGACCCCGCTCGACCCGTCGATGTTCACGCCGCCGCGCGGTCTGTACCTCCTCGCCTACGACGCCGACGGCACGCCGGTCGCCAGCGGCGGCTGGCGCGGCCACGAGGCCAACGACGAGGGCTACGCCGACGGGGACGCCGAGCTCAAGCGGATGTACGTGGTGCCGGAGGCGCGCGGCCTGGGTCTCGCCCGCCGGATCCTGGCGGAACTGGAGGCCGACGCCCGGGCGGCGGGCCGCCTGCGGATGGTCCTGGAGACGGGCGACCAGCAGCCGGAGGCGATCGCCCTGTACCTGTCCTCGGGCTACGCGATGGCCGAACAGAAGTTCGGCCTCTACCGCGACTACGACTCCAGCCGCTGCATGACCAAGCGGCTGCAGCCGTAGCCGCCCGCGCCGTCAGACCGTCTTGACCATCCCGCCGTCGACGACGTAGTCGGCGCCCGTGACGTTGCCGGCCGCCTCCGACAGCAGGAACACGATGACCGAGGCCACCTCCCGCGCCTCGGTCATCCGCCCGGTGGTGAGGCCGAACCGCGCCGGGAGCGCATCGAGGAGTTCGGCGTGGCCGACGCCGGCGGCCTCGGCCACCTTCCCTCCGAAGTCCGCGGGGTCCTCCCAGACCGCCGTGCGGGTCGGCCCGGGCGAGACGGTGTTGACGCGTACGCCGCGGGGGCCGAACTCCTCGGCGAGGGACTTGGTGACCGCGCCCAGCGCCGCCTTGGCCGCGCTGTAGGCCACCGGCCCGGTGGCGGGCAGGCGGGAGCAGACGGAGGAGACGTTGACGACCGCGCCCCGGCGTTCGACGAGGTCCGGCAGGACGGCGCGGGTCAGGCGCACCGCGCTCATCAGGTTCAGGTCCAGGGAGCGGGCCCACTGCGCGTCGTCGGTGTCCAGGAAGCCGGTGACGCCGCTCTCCGCGTCCCCGCCGCCCACGTTGTTCACCAGCAGGTCGACGCCGCCCAGTTCGGCGCGCGCGGCCCGCGCGAGGTCGGCGACACCGGCCGCGGTGGACAGGTCGGCGGCGACCGCGACGGCCCCGGATGCGGCGAGTTCGGGGGTGACCGTACGGGCGGCGCCCACGACGCGCACCCCCTCCTCCCGCAGCAGCCGTACGGTGGCGAGGCCTATGCCGCGGCTCGCCCCGGTGACGACGGCGGTCTTGGCGTGCAGTGCGAGCTTCATCAGGATCCCCAGTTCTTGAGCTACAGGTACAAAATGCGGGCACGGCGCAGCCACCCCCGCGGCGCGCGGGCGGCTCGTGGAACGGTTCGGTCTAGAGGGAGTCGACGGTGGCCTCGACCACCAGGGAGAGCCGCTCGGGCCCGTCGGCGACGCGCGCCAGCAGCCGCAGGCCGACGGCCGTGCTCAACAGCATGCTGCCGACGGCGCGGGCGTCCCGCTCCGTCGAGATCTCCCCGGAGCGCCGGCCCTCCTCGACCAGCGCCCGCAGGGCCTCCTCCGTGCGGTCGAACATGCGCCGCACCAGCTCGGCGGCCACCTCGTCGGCCCCCGCCAGCTCCGCGGCGGTGTTGACCGCCATGCAGCCGCGCCGGTCCGGATCCGCGAGGTCCATCTCGACGAGCATCAGCAGGGCGGCGCGCAGCCGGTCTTTCACCGGACCGTCCCCGCCCAGCAGTTCGATGACGGCCAGCGCCTGGCTGTCGCGGTAGCGGCGCAGCGCACGCTCGAACAGCGCGTGCTTGCTGCCGAAGGCGTGGTACAGGCTGCCCTTGCCGATGCCGAGGGCGTCGACCAGGTCCTGCGGGGTGGTGGCGGCGTAACCCTGCCGCCAGAACACCTGCATGGCCTGCTCGACGGCGGCTTCAGGATCGAACTGCTTGGGCCTTCCCATGATCGCCATTCAACCCGATTGTTGACCCACAGGTCAACTACGTCGCCCAGGCCGGTCGGTCCGTGCCCCAGCGGGACGGGCCGGTCGGCCAGTCCGGCGGGCCGTAGGCCAGCGGGGGTGCCGCGTGGCGCAGCGGCCCGTAGCCGGACTCCTTGGTGCGCAGCCAGGGCTCGGGGTCGTACGCCACCGCCCCCGACCCGCACCCGGCGCCGGCCCCCGGCGCGGCGTCGGCCGCCGGCGCCGCGGCCGCCGCCGGGGCGATCTCGTGGACCAGCCACGACGCCGTCCCCGCCAGCGAGAACCGCAGCGACCGCCCGCCCCCGCCCGCCAGGGCCCGCAGGATCCCGGCGGCGACCAGATAACCGGTGCCGTGGTCCAGTGCCTGCGCCGGCAGGACCCCGGGCCGCCCGTCCGGGCCGGCCTCGGCCGCCGCGATGCCGTACCCGGCCTGCACCAGCGAGTCGAAGCCCCGGCGCCCGGCCCACGGCCCCCAGCGGCCCCAGGCGCACAGCTCCGCCACCACCAGGCCGGGCCGGCGGGCCATCAGGTCCTCCGTGCCCAGGCCGTAGCGGGCCAGCGCCCCCGGCCGGTACCCGCTCACCACCACGTCCGCCCGCGCCAGCAACTCCTCGAACACCGCCCGGTCGCGCCCGTCGGCCAGGTCCAGCCGGGCCGACCGCTTCCCGAAGCCGGTGTCCGCGTAGGTGTCCGGGTCCTCGGGCAGCCCCGGGGCGTCGATCCGCAGCACGTCCGCCCCCAGCAGGCCGAGCGTGCGCGTGGCGACCGGCCCGGCGATCACCCGCGTGAGGTCCAGCACCCGGGCCCCCGCCACCGGCACCGGCCGCCGCCGCGGGCGCCAGGTCCGCGCCTCGACCAGCGACTGCGGCGGCCCGTACCGCCCCGCCACGGCGACGGCCAGCCCGCCGGCCGCGTACACGGCCTCCTGCGCCTCCTGCGCCGTCCGCTCCGCCAGGGCCTGCGCCAACACCCCCGGCTCCGCCGCCTCCAGCCCCAGCGCCCGCACCAACGCGTCGCGGTGGTGCGGGTAGTTGGCGTGCGTGCGCACCCACCCGTCCGCAGCCCGCCAGAACCCCGACAACGGCGCGAACGGGACCGGGGCCCGGCCCCCGATCCGCAGCTGCCGCTCACTGAGGAACGCCGTCGTCACGGCCCCCTCGTCCACCACCAGCTGCCCCGCGTACCCGGCCGCCTCCGCCGCCGCCAGCGAACACACCCCGACCGCGGCCCGCGCCAACTCCCGTACGGGCAACCGCCCGCCCCCGAGCCCGCTCGCCCCGCGCCACGCCACCCGCTCGGCGTCGCCCGCCGCCCCGCCGAGCGTCTCCCACACCGCCCGGACCCACCGGTCCCCGTCCATCCGAGCCCCCGTTCCCGCCGAACCGCTCCGAACGCAGAAGATCCCGCCCGATCTTTCGATCGGACGGGATCTCCGTTGTCTGTGGACCTGTGGGGATTTGAACCCCAGACCCCCTCGATGCGAACGAGGTGCGCTACCAGACTGCGCCACAGGCCCTTGCGACGTGTGAAACATTAGCATCCCATCCGGGAGGCTCCAAAATCCGTTACCGGCCGGGGCTCCCGGAGGGTCGTCGCAGGTCAGCTCATTCGTTCGCGGCGCGGGGGCGGTCCTCGCCCTCGTACTGGTCGAAG
>NZ_JAJAUY010000082.1 GCF_020532625.1 Streptomyces antimicrobicus
CCGCGGCCCCGGCCGCGGCCAGCAGTCCGCGCCGCGAGACGGCACGGCCGCCGGAGGCACTCGGGCGGTCGCAGGAACAGGGGGAGGACGGTGACGAAGGGGAGGAATCGGAGGAACCAGCAGCAGAACGGGACGTGAAGGACGGCATCATGACCACTCCAAACCGTTGGACGTGGCTCAGGACACTCGGTGATTAACCCCGTAACCAGAACCCGTCCCCGCCGACGGAATCCGTACGATGACCGGCGTGCCGCCCGGACCCACCATCGCCGACATCGCCCGCGCCGCGGAGGTGTCCACCGCCACCGTCTCGCACGCCCTCAACGGCACCGGCCGGCTCGCCGAGGGCACCCGCCGCCGGGTGCGCGAGACCGCGACCCGGCTCGGCTACGGGGTCCCGCGCGCGCCGCGGACCCGGACCCTGGGCCTGGCGGTCACCACGTTCGCCGGCTCCGCCTGGAACTTCGTCGCCGTCAGCTACTTCGCCCGCTGGCTGACGGCCGCCACCGCCGCGGCGCACGCCCACGGCTACGCCCTGATCACCCTGCCGGCCGAGCGCGGCGCGCAGACCCTGTGGCACGACCTCGCCGTCGACGGCATGCTGCTCCTCGACAGCCCCCGCGACGACCCGGTGCTGCGCGCCCTGCGCGCCCGCGGGATCCCGGTGGTCTTCGACGGCCGGCCCGCCGACCCCCGCCCCGGTGACGTCTGGGTCGACGACGACCAGACGGTGACCACCCGCGAGGTCCTCGACCATCTGGCGGCGGCCGGTGCCCGCCGGATCGCCCTGCACGGCGGTTTCGGCGACGAGCACTACACGCACGCGGTCACCGAGGCGTACCGGCGCTGGTGCGCGGACCGCGGCCGGCCGCCGCTGGTGATCCCCTTCGACCCCCACGACGCGGACGGTCACGCCTTCGACCGGGCCTTCGCCGAGGGTGCGGTGGACGCGGTCCACTGCCTCTACGACCCCGGCGCGCGCCAGGCGCTGGCCGCGGCCGCGCGCCACGGTCTGGCGGTCCCGGACCGCCTGCTGCTGGTCTGCGCGAGCGAGGACCCGGCGTACGCGACGACCGACCCGCCGGTGACCACGGTGACCCTGCACCCGGAGCGGATAGCGGAGACGGCCGTCCGCGCCCTCGTCGCCCGGGTGGAGTCCCCGTCCTTGCCGGCCGCGCCGAGCCCGCCGCCGGGCCGCCTCACCGTCCCGGCGACCCTGCTGCCCCGCACCTCCTCGCGCCCCCGGGGCGGCGCCCCGTCCTGGCGAGGTGCGCCGACGCCGCGTCGCTGACGTGCGCGCTGCGAGGGATCACCGGCAGCGCTGAACTATGACAGCGCGGGGCCATGTACTAGAGTTATCTCGACATCGAGATATCTGCCGAAGGCGTACCGCAGCCGCCCCCGCGGGTAAGGGTTACCTAACTTAGCCCTCACCTTAGCGGATTGGCCAAGGGGCGTGGCGGCAAGATGCGGTAGAACGCGCGAATTCATGCATGAAGGAGACTGTCGTGTCGGCGAACAGCTTCGACGCCCGCAGCACGCTGCAGGTGGGCGACGAGTCGTACGAGATCTTCCGGCTGGACAAGGTCGAGGGCTCGGCCCGGCTGCCGTACAGCCTGAAGGTGCTGCTGGAGAACCTGCTCCGCACCGAGGACGGCGCGAACATCACCGCCGACCACATCCGGGCGCTCGGCAACTGGGACTCGCAGGCCCAGCCGAGCCAGGAGATCCAGTTCACGCCGGCCCGCGTGATCATGCAGGACTTCACCGGCGTGCCCTGTGTCGTGGACCTCGCCACCATGCGTGAGGCCGTCAAGGAGCTCGGCGGCGACCCCTCCAAGATCAACCCGCTGGCCCCGGCCGAGCTGGTCATCGACCACTCCGTCATCGCCGACAAGTTCGGCACCAAGGACGCCTTCACCCAGAACGTCGAGCTGGAGTACGGCCGCAACAAGGAGCGCTACCAGTTCCTGCGCTGGGGCCAGACCGCCTTCGACGAGTTCAAGGTCGTCCCGCCCGGCACCGGCATCGTCCACCAGGTGAACATCGAGCACCTGGCCCGCACCGTGATGGTGCGCAACGGCCAGGCGTACCCCGACACCCTCGTCGGCACCGACTCCCACACCACCATGGTCAACGGCCTCGGTGTGCTCGGCTGGGGCGTCGGCGGCATCGAGGCCGAGGCCGCCATGCTCGGCCAGCCGGTCTCCATGCTGATCCCGCGCGTCGTCGGCTTCAAGCTGACCGGCGAGCTGCCCACCGGCACCACCGCCACCGACCTGGTGCTGACCATCACCGAGATGCTGCGCAAGCACGGTGTCGTCGGCAAGTTCGTCGAGTTCTACGGCGAGGGCGTCGCCGCGACCTCGCTCGCCAACCGCGCCACCATCGGCAACATGTCGCCGGAGTTCGGCTCCACCGCCGCCATCTTCCCGATCGACGGCGAGACCCTGAAGTACCTGCGCCTGACCGGCCGCTCCGAGCAGCAGGTCGCGCTCGTCGAGGCGTACGCCAAGGAGCAGGGCCTGTGGCTCGACCCGGCCGCCGAGCCGGACTTCTCCGAGAAGCTGGAGCTCGACCTCTCGACGGTCGTCCCGTCCATCGCCGGCCCCAAGCGCCCGCAGGACCGCATCGTCCTGGCCCAGGCCGCCGAGCAGTTCGCCCAGGACGTCCGCAACTACGTCGACGACGTCGACGAGGCGGGCAAGGAGTCCTTCCCGGCCTCCGACGCCCCGGCGAACCACCCGAACGGCACCCCGTCGAAGCCGACCCTGGTCACCCTGGCCGACGGCACCTCCTTCGAGATCGACCACGGCGCCGTCACCGTCGCCGCGATCACCTCCTGCACCAACACCTCGAACCCCTACGTCATGGTCGCCGCGGCGCTCGTGGCCAAGAAGGCGGTCGAGAAGGGCCTGACCCGCAAGCCGTGGGTCAAGACCACCCTGGCCCCGGGCTCGAAGGTCGTCACCGACTACTTCGACAAGGCCGGCCTGACCCCGTACCTCGACAAGATGGGCTTCAACCTCGTCGGGTACGGCTGCACCACCTGCATCGGCAACTCCGGTCCGCTGGACGAGGAGATCTCGAAGGCGATCAACGAGCACGACCTCGCGGTCACCTCGGTGCTCTCCGGCAACCGCAACTTCGAGGGCCGGATCAACCCCGACGTCAAGATGAACTACCTGGCCTCCCCGCCGCTGGTCGTCGCGTACGCCATCGCGGGCTCCATGAAGGTGGACATCACCAAGGACGCCATCGGCACCGACACCGAGGGCAACCCGGTCTTCCTCAAGGACATCTGGCCGTCCGAGGCCGAGGTCAACGACGTCGTCGCCAACGCCATCGGCGAGGACATGTTCTCGAAGTCCTACCAGGACGTGTTCGCCGGTGACGCCCAGTGGCAGGCGCTGCCGATCCCGACCGGCAACACCTTCGAGTGGGACCCGCAGTCCACCTACGTCCGCAAGCCCCCGTACTTCGAGGGCATGACCATGGAGACCACCCCGGTCTCCGACATCGCCGGCGCCCGCGTGCTGGCGAAGCTGGGCGACTCGGTCACCACCGACCACATCTCCCCGGCCGGTGCCATCAAGGCCGACACCCCGGCCGGCAAGTACCTCACGGAGCACGGCGTCGAGCGCCGCGACTTCAACAGCTACGGCTCCCGCCGCGGCAACCACGAGGTCATGATCCGCGGTACGTTCGCCAACATCCGCCTGCGCAACCAGATCGCGCCGGGCACCGAGGGCGGCTTCACCCGCGACTTCACCGTCGAGGGCGGCCCGGTCTCCTTCATCTACGACGCCTCGCAGAACTACCAGGCCGCCGGCATCCCGCTGGTCATCCTGGCCGGCAAGGAGTACGGCTCCGGCTCGTCCCGCGACTGGGCGGCCAAGGGCACCGCGCTGCTCGGCGTCAAGGCCGTCATCGCCGAGTCCTACGAGCGCATCCACCGCTCGAACCTGATCGGCATGGGCGTCCTGCCCCTGCAGTTCCCCGAGGGCGCCTCGGCGGCCTCCCTGGGCCTGACCGGCGAGGAGACCTTCTCCATCACCGGTGTGGAGGAGCTCAACAACGGCACCACCCCGCGCACGGTGAAGGTCACCACCGACTCCGGCGTGGAGTTCGACGCGGTCGTCCGCATCGACACCCCCGGTGAGGCGGACTACTACCGCAACGGCGGCATCATGCAGTACGTGCTGCGGAACCTCATCCGCGGCTGACCGTACGTCGCCGCCCCCGGCCGCGGCTCCGCGGCCCGGCCGGGGGCGCGCCCGGCGGCGCGCAATGAACGGGCGCGGCGCCCGGTGTCGGCACCATAGGGCCGTACCCCCGCAAGGGGGTGCGGCCCTTCCGCTTTTTCCGGGCGGCGGGGTCAGGTGACGGAGAGGTCTCAACTCGGAAAAACCGACGGTCATCCTTGTGCACGATCTTGCTCAGCCGAGCGGAAGTGGACTATACCTGTGCCCACTCCGGGCCCGGCCGCCGTCCGCGCGGCCCCGGACAGGGGGACGGCGGGGACCTGCGGTGATTTCCGCGCGCACGGCAACTGCCGTGATTTCCGGCCTCCTTCACACTCATGACGAAGGCGAGGACATGAGCATGGGATCCACCTCCGCCCACGGCGAGGGCACCACCGGAGCGGGCCTCGGCCGCCGGGACCTGATCAAGCGCTCCGCGGCACTCGGCCTGGTGGTCGTTCCGTCGACGGGCTTCCTCTCCGCCTGCGCCTCCGGCGGGAGCGAGACCACCAAGGGCCCGGACAAGGCCCCGGTGACCAAGGAGAACCCGTTCGGCGTCGCCAAGGGCGGCAAGCTGGACGTCGTCGTCTTCAAGGGCGGCTACGGCGACGACTACGCCAAGGCCTGGGAGGCGGCGTTCGACAAGAAGTGGGGCACGACCAGCTCCCACCTCGGCACCCAGGAGATCACCGCCAAGCTCCAGCCCCGCTTCAACGGAGGCAACCCGCCGGACGTCGTGGACGACTCCGGCGCCCAGCAGATCAAGCTCGACGTGCTCTTCAAGGGCGGCCAGCTCGCCGACCTCACCCCCGTCCTGGACGCGCCGTCGCTGGACGACCCGTCGAAGAAGGTCCGGGACATGCTGATCCCCGGGACGGTCGAACAGGGGATGCAGGGTGGCAAGTTCGTCTCGGTCAACTACGTCTACACCGTCTGGGGCCTGTGGTACTCCGGCAAGCTCTTCAAGGAGAAGGGCTGGACCCCGCCCAAGACCTGGGACGAGTTCCTGGCGGTGTGCACCCAGGCCCGGGACGCCGGCATCGGGGGCCTGGCCCACCAGGGCAAGTTCCCGTACTACATCAACGTCGCCATCATGGACCTGATCGCCAAGAAGGGCGGCCTGGACTCCATGAAGGCGATCGACAACCTGGAGCCGAACGCCTTCGAGGGCAACCCGGTGGCCCTGGAGGCCGTCGAGGCGGTCTACGAGGTGGTCGAGAAGAACCTGCTGATGCCGGGCACGAACGGTCTGACCCACACCGAGTCGCAGACCGCCTGGAACCAGTACAAGGCGGCCTTCATCACCTCCGGCTCCTGGCTGGAGAACGAGCAGCTCAAGCAGACCCCCGACGACTTCGACATGCAGTTCCTGCCGATGCCGGTACTGGGGGGCAGCAAGCTGCCCTTCGAGGCCGTCCGGGCGGGCGCCGGCGAGCCCTTCATCGTGCCGGAGAAGGCCGCGAACAAGGCCGCCGGCATGGAGTTCATCCGTTCGATGCTGTCCCGCGAATGGTCGACCCTGTTCGCCCAGCAGGCGAACTCGCTGACCATCGTCAAGGACGGCGTGGACCCGTCCGTGCAGCTGCGGCCGGGTACGAAATCGGCCGTCGCGGCGCTGAAGGCGGCGGGGGAGAACACGTTCAACTACCGTTACCCCGACTGGTACAGCGAGATGGACACGGAGATCCAGAACGCGTCCAATGAGCTGATGGCCAAGCGCATCCAGCCGAAGGAATGGATCAAGCGGGCGCAGGCCGCGGTGAACAAGGCGACCCAGGACCCGAACGCCAAGAACAACCGCCGCAGCTGACGCCACCAGGGACGGACACCATGAGCCACGTTGCCCAGGGCAAGGGGCGGAACGGCTTCATCGCCGGCTTCCTCCTCGTGCCGCTCGCGCTCTACCTGACCTTCGTCATCTGGCCGTACGTACAGACGTTCGGCTACTCCTTCACGAACTGGACGGGCCAGTCGCCCACGTTCGACTTCGTCGGCCTGGACAACTACGCGCTCCTGCTGAAGGACGAGGTCTTCCGCGGCGCCCTGTGGCACAACCTGCTGCTCCTGGTGTTCGTCCCGGTGATCACCATCCTGCTGGCCCTGTTCTTCGCCTTCATGGTGAACGCGGGCGGGCGCGGCGGGGCCGGCGGGGTGGCGGGCGTGCGGGGCTCGGCGTTCTACAAGATCGTCTACTTCTTCCCGCAGGTGCTCTCGCTCGCCATCCTCGCCGTCCTGTTCGGGGCGGTCTACCGCAGCGACCAGGGCGGCCTGCTCAACGGGGTCCTGGTCAAGCTGGGCCTGGTCGACCCGACCGAGCCCGTCGAATGGCTCAACGAGCCCCGCCTCGTGCTGTGGTGCCTGCTGCTGGTCGTGGTCTGGCACGGGGTCGGCTTCTACCTGGTGCTGTTCTCGGCGGCCATGCAGTCCGTTCCCAAGGACATCTACGAGGCCGCCCTGCTCGACGGCGCGGGGCGGGCCCAGACCTTCTTCAAGGTCACCCTGCCCCTGCTGTGGGACTCCGTGCAGACCTCCGCGGTCTACCTCGGCATCGCCGCGATGGACATGTTCGTGCTGGTCTCGACGATGACCTCCGGCCAGTTCGGCGGCGGTCCCGACCACCACAGCGAGGTCATGGCGACCGTGCTGATGCGCAACTTCCTCTACTTCGGCAAGAGCGGCTACGCCTGTGCCATGGGCGTGGTGATGCTCGTCCTCACCATGATCCTGTCCGTCGTCACGCTGCGCGCCACCCGCCGCGAGCGCATCGAGTTCTGAGCGGAGATCCCATGACCACAGTGATCAAGGCTCCGGGCGAGGCGGCCGCGGAGCGGTCCGGCGGCACCGGGCGGGCGGGCAGGGGCCAGGACGGGCGCTCCGAGGGCGTGGTCCTCAACGTCTTCTCCCACGGCTTCCTCGTCCTGTGGGCCCTGCTGATCGTGCTGCCGCTGATCTGGCTGGCGCTCGGCTCGTTCAAGACCGACGCCCAGATCGGCGGCTCGGCCCTGAGCTGGCCCTCCCAGTGGCACTTCGACGCCTTCGGGCGGGCCTGGGACAAGGGCATCGGGGACTACTTCGCCAACACGCTGATCGTGCTGGTCTTCTCCGTGCCGCTGACCATGCTGTTCGGGTCCATGGCGGCGTACGTGCTGGCCCGCTACCCCTTCCGGGGGAACCGCTTCGTCTACTACTTCTTCGTCAGCGGCGCCATGTTCCCGGTGTTCCTGGCGCTCGTGCCGCTGTTCTTCATGGTCAAGCGGTTCGACATGCTGAACACGTACCACGGGCTGATCCTGGTGTACGTCGCGTACTCGATGCCGTTCACCGTCTTCTTCATGCACTCGTTCTTCCGCACGCTGCCCTCGGCGGTCCACGAGGCGGCCGTGATCGACGGGGCCTCGGACACCCGGATCTTCTTCCAGGTGATGCTGCCGATGGCCAAGCCCGGTCTGATCTCGGTGGGCATCTTCAACACCCTCGGCCAGTGGAACCAGTACATCCTGCCGGCCGTGCTGATGCAGCCGCAGAGCAGTACGGACCCCGAGCGGTACATGCTGACCCAGGGCCTGATCCAGCTCCAGTACCAGATGGGCTACGAGACCGACCTGCCGGTGCTCTTCGCGGGCGTCACCGTCGCGATGATCCCGATGCTGGTGGTCTACCTGTCCTTCCAGCGGCAGATCCAGGCCGGGCTGACCTCGGCGACGCTCAAGTAGCGGGCAGGGGCTCAGGTGCTCTTGCGCAGCTCGTACCGCTCCCCGGAGTCCGGGCCGCCGACGTCCTGGTAGAGCCGGGGCACCTCGTCCGTGCCGCCCACCCGCCAGGCGGGCCACGGGCAGCCGGGGACGCGGACCTCGACCCGCTGGTCGCGCACGTACCGTGCGGGGACGTACGTCCAGGTGCCGGAGCCGGAGCACTGCGGCGCCGGGTCGCCCGCGCGGGCGCCGGGGGCGTGCAGGGCGACGCCGAAGGCCGTGACCCGGCCGTCCTCGGTGAAGGTCAGCGTCCCGCCGGTGTGGTCGACCCAGCCGCCGGCCACCACCTCCGCGCTGATCCGCGGCGGCTCGTACGCCGGCAGGACGCCGGTGCCCAGACCGAACGCGCCGAGGAGGCCGGTCCCCGCCACCACCGCCGTGCCGCCCAGCGCCACCTGCCGCAGCAGCCCGGCCCGGCGGGGCCAGGCGATCAGGCCGCCCAGCGACAGCGAGGCGGTCGCCACCGCCCCGAAGACCAGCGCGGAGCGGACGGTGGCGTCGTTGTACCGGGCGAAGGCCGCGACGGGCGGGGCCACCAGCGCCGCCGTCGTCAGCGGCACCGACCACCAGGCCTCGCGGCCGCCGAGCAGCCGTCCCAGCAGCTCGCTCAGGGCCACCGCCGGCAGGACGAACACCGCCGCCAGCACGCAGGCGGCCACCAGGACGACGACACTGAGGGAGAGCGCGCCCGCCCCCAGGGACGCCCAGTCGACGGGCGACTGCGCGGCCGGCACGGTCCGGCTGTAGAGGATGCCGACCACCGCGGCGAGCGCCACCTCCAGGTACCCCACCAGCACCGCGACCAGCCATGTCCGGCCGTAGGACCGCTTCTCACGCACGGCAGACCCCCCTCGTGGCACGCCGAAAAGCACGCGTCCGCCCAGCCGGCGGCGGCGTGGCAGCCATACTGCCAGCTGGGCTGAACGCGTTCAATTCCGGGTCGGTCGCGGTCGGGGCAGCTCTCCCGCCCGACGCGGTCCCGGCCTACAGCCAGGTGCCGAACTTCTTGACGTAGAGCGTCTTCACGCACTGCGTCAGCGCGCAGTACGCGAGCAGTACGCCGGCCAGCCACGGGAAGTAGGCCAGCGGCAGGGCGGTGAAGCCCAGCGCCCCCGCCAGCGGCGAGAACGGCAGGAACAGCCCGGTCAGCACCGCCAGGACCGTCGCCACCAGCACCGGCCAGGAGGCCCGCGACTGGATGAAGGGGATCTTCCGGGTCCGGATCATGTGCACGATCAAGGTTTGCGACAGCAGGCCCTCGACGAACCAGCCGGTCTGGAAGAGCGACTGCTCGGCCACCGTGTTCGCCGCGAACACGTTCCACATGATCACGAACATCGCGATGTCGAAGACCGAGCTGACCGGCCCGATCGCCAGCATGAACCGGCCGATGCCCCTGGCGTCCCAGGTGCGCGGCCTGCGCAGGTACTCCTCGTCCATCCGGTCCCAGGGCGTGGCCAGCTGGGCGAGGTCGTAGACCAGGTTCTGCACCAGCAGCATGATCGCGAGCATCGGCTGGAACGGGATGAACGCACTGGCCACCAGCACCGAGAAGACGTTGCCGAAGTTCGAGGACGCCGTCGTCTTCAGGTACTTGACGGTGTTGCCGAAGGTGGTCCGGCCCTGGACCACGCCCTGCTCCAGGACGGTCAGGTCCTTCTCCAGCAGGACGATGTCCGCCGACTCCTTGGCGATGTCCACGGCCGTGTCCACGGAGATGCCGACGTCGGCGTGCCGCAGCGCGGCCGCGTCGTTGATGCCGTCCCCGAGGAAGCCGACGGTGTGCCCCCCGGCCTGCAGGGCGCGGACGATCCGGGCCTTCTGCACCGGGTCGACCTTGGCGAAGACCGTCGTACGGGCGGCCAGCTCGCGCAGCTCCGCATCGTCCAGGGCGTCGATCTCGGCGCCGCGGACGACGTGCCCGACGTCGAGGCCGACGTCCGCGCAGACCCGGGCGGCGACCAGCTCGTTGTCCCCGGTGACCACCTTGGCCGTGACGCCCTTGCCGGCCAGCGCGCGCAGGGCGGCCGCCGCGTCGGCCTTCGGCGGGTCGAGGAACGCCAGGAAGCCGACCAGCGTCAGCTGCTCCTCGTCCGCCACGCCGTAGCTGTCGCGCGGGGTGTCCAGGGTGCGGGTGGCCACGGCAAGGACCCGCAGCCCCTCGCGGCCCAGGGCCTCGGCCGTCAGGGCGGCCCCGATCCGCCGGGACTCCGTCAGCTCGACCGTGCGGCCGCGGTCGACCATGCGGGTGCACAGGTCCAGGACCTCCTCGACCGCACCCTTGGTGATCATGACGTGTTCGGCCCGGCCGGAGGGGTCCACCAGCGCGTTGCGGGCCAGGACCACCGACATCCGGCGCCGGGCGAAGTCGAAGGGGATCTCGTCGACGCGCGTGAAGCGCGCGTCGACGACAACCTCCTCGGCTTCGTCGACGCGGTCGACGACCGCCCGGTCCAGCAGGTTGCGCAGGCCCGTCTGGAAGTGCGCGTTGAGGTAGCCGTACTCCAGCACCTCGGCGTCCTCGTCCCCGTGGACGTCGAGGTGGCGCACCAGCGCGATCCGGTCCTCGGTGAGGGTGCCGGTCTTGTCGGTGCACAGCACGTCCATCGCGCCCAGGTTCTGGATCGCGTTCAGCCGCTTGACGACCACCTTGCGCCGGGCCATCGCGACCGCGCCGCGCGCCAGGTTGGCCGAGACCACCATCGGGAGCATCTCCGGGGTCAGGCCCACGGCCACCGCGACCCCGAACAGGAAGGCCTCGTCCCAGTCGCCCTTGGTGAGGCCGTTGACGAGGAACACCACCGGGACCATCACCAGCATGAAGCGGATCAGCAGGAAGCTGACCCGGCGCACGCCGTGGTCGAAGTCGGTCGGCGGGCGCTCGCCCACCAGGGAGCCGGCCATGGAGCCGAAGTAGGTGCCGGAGCCGGTGGCCACCACCACGCCGGTGGCGGTGCCCGAGGTGACCGACGTACCGGTCAGGACCAGGTTGTCGGCCTCCAGCGGGTCGGTGGTCGCGCGCTGCCCGAGGTCCTCGGCGACGGCGCCCGGGGCCGGGCGCGCCGGCACGTCGGCCTTGGCCACCGGCAGCGACTCGCCGGTCAGGGCGGCCTGGGCGACCATCAGGTCCTTGGCGGTGAGCAGCCGCAGGTCGGCGGGGACCAGGTCGCCGGCGGCGAGCCTGACCACGTCGCCGGGCACCACGTGCTCCATCGGGATCTCGACGGTGGTGGGCGCGGCGCCGCCGTCCGCCCGCCGCTGCACGGCGCAGGTGGTGGTGACCAGCTTCTTCAGCGCGTCGGCGGCGCGACCCGAGCGGTACTCCTGCCAGAACCGCAGCAGTCCGCTGACGACGACCATCACGGAGAGGATGACGACGCCCGGGTCGGCCGGGTCCTGCGCGTACATGATCGCGGCCAGGAGGACCAGGACCAGGACGAACGGGTTCCAGAAGGCCTTGGCGAGCTGGACGAACCAGCGCGGGGTCCGCTCCTGGGCGACGACGTTGGCCCCGTGGCGCTCCAGGCGCAGCGCGGCCTCGGCGTGCGTGAGCCCGTGCCGGGAGGAGTCCACGCCCTGCAGGACCTGGACGGTGGAGCGGGCGCTGAGCCCGGCGAGCCGGTCGGCTGCGGCCCGGGTACGGGCCTGGAGCTCGGCCGCCTTGCGCTCGCGGCGGCCGGGGCCCGGCGGCGCGAGGGGGGTCGGGGTACGGGGGGTGAGCATGGTCATGACGAATACCTCCCTCCGCGGACGCCGGTCCGGGCGCACGACGGCACGGCGGCGCACGGTCCGGGCAGGACCGGCCCGCCGCGTGACGGCATGCGTCGGCGGCGTCACACGGAGTGGTCGTGGACCGGCGGACGGCGCCCGCCGAAGGGCGCACGGATCCCGCGGGTCGGCATGGTGGGGTCCCGGCCCTTCAGGGCGCGCGAGGACGCGTCAGGGCACGGACGGGAAAAAATGAAAAGATGGTTACGTCGGCAGCTCAGCCGACGAGGGCGCGGCGAGGACTTCGATCGGGACTCATACCCGAACACCTCCTCGCGTCGCGCTGTCGTGGCACGGCGCGCGGTCCGGCCGGAAGGCCGCAGAGGACCGGCGCCGGATCGACCGTAACACGCCACGACGCGGCGTTTCTCTCGTACTTTTGGTCGAGAGCGGCTGAATCGGGCCAGGTCTGCCTCTTGACGGGCGGAGGGCCACGAGCTCGACTTAGGGTTCACAAGTTGGAGACGCCGGGGTCTCGCGGACATGATCCCGGCCGGGGGGCGACGGCGGTGCCGTCGCTTATGGGCAGGAGTGGATGAGTCGTGGAGACCCCGGGATCGCAGTCCTCGCTGCACCGCGCGAATCTCGAACGGGTCGTGCGGGCGGTACGCCTCGCCGGTTCGCTGACCCAGGCGGAGATCGCCCGTACCACCGGACTGTCGGCGGCCACGGTCTCCAACATCGTCCGGGAGCTCAAGGACGGCGGCACGGTCGAGGTCACCCCGACCTCCGCGGGCGGCCGCCGGGCCCGCAGCGTCTCGCTCAGCGGTGACGCCGGCATCGTCATAGGCGTCGACTTCGGCCACACCCACCTGCGGGTGGCCGTGGGCAACCTCGCCCACCAGGTGCTGGCGGAGGAGGCCGAGCCCCTGGACGTGGACGCCTCCTGGGTGGACGGCTTCAACCGGGCCGAGGCCCTGGTGGAGGAGCTGATCGCGGAGACCGGGATCGGCCGGGACAAGGTCATCGGCGTCGGGCTCGGCGTGCCGGGCCCGATCGACGTCGAGTCCGGCACCCTCGGCTCCACCTCGATCCTGCCGGGCTGGGCCGGCATCAACCCCCGCCAGGAGCTCGCCCAGCGCCTCGGCGTGCCCGTGCACGTCGACAACGACGCCAACCTCGGCGCGCTCGGCGAGCTGGTGTGGGGCAGCGGCCGGGGGGTGAAGGACCTGGCCTACATCAAGGTGGCCAGCGGTGTCGGCGCGGGCCTGGTGATCCGCGGCCAGATCTACCGCGGCCCCGGCGGCACGGCCGGCGAGATCGGGCACATCACGCTGGACGAGTCCGGGCCGGTGTGCCGCTGCGGCAACCGCGGCTGCCTGGAGACCTTCGCCGCCGCCCGCTACGTGCTCCCGCTGCTGCAGAGCAGCCACGGGCCGGAGCTGACGATGGAACGGGTGGTGGAACTGGCCCGCTCGGGTGACCCGGGCTGCCGCCGTGTGGTGGCCGACGTGGGCCGCCACGTGGGCAGCGGCGTGGCGAGCCTGTGCAACCTGCTGAACCCCAGCAGGATCGTCCTCGGCGGCTCGCTCGCGGAGGCAGGTGAACTCGTGCTGGCCCCCATCCGTGAATCCGTGGGGAGGTACGCGATCCCCAGCGCCGCACGGCAGTTGTCGGTCGTGACGGGCGCGCTGGGCGGCCGCGCCGAGGTGCTGGGCGCCCTCGCCCTGGTGCTGAGCGAGATGGGCGATTCGACGCTTTTGCTCGACCGGCCGACCGGGGACCGGAGTCCGGCCGCGTTGTCTTCAGTTAGATAACGGATGGCACCGTTGTCATCTCGTTAAGGATTCACTCCTTGACGACAAGTTGCGGCCGAGGTTGACTCACGTCCACCTCGGCCGCAGCGTTGCGGCCTCGTCAGGGAGGTTCACTTCATGAACACGCGTATGCGGAGAGCCGCTGTAGCCGTCGCCGCCACCGCCATGGCCGCCTCGCTCGCCGCCTGTGGCAGCGCCAAGGAGGCCGGTGGGGCGAAGTCCACCGAGTCCGGCGCCGCCAAGGGGGACGCGATCACGATCGGTCTGCTCCTGCCGGAGAACCAGACCGCGCGTTACGAGAAGTTCGACAAGCCGCTGATCGAGAAGAAGGTCGCCGAGCTCACCGGCGGCAAGGGCAAGGTCGTCTACGCCAACGCCAAGCAGGACGCGACCACGCAGAACGCGCAGGTCGACACGATGATCACCAACAAGGTGGACGTCCTGATCGTGGACGCGGTGGACTCCAAGGCCATCGCCGGCTCGGTCAAGAAGGCCAAGGACGCCGGCATCCCGGTCGTCGCCTACGACCGCCTCGCCGAGGGCCCCATCGACGCCTACACCTCCTTCGACAACGAAGAGGTCGGCCGCGTCCAGGGCAAGGCGCTGCTGGAGGCCCTGGGCGACAAGGCCAAGGACGGCGAGATCGTCATGATGAACGGTTCCGTCACCGACCCGAACGCCGCCCTGTTCAAGAAGGGCGCCCACTCCGTCCTCGACGGCAAGGTGAACATCGGCAAGGAGTACGACACCAAGGAGTGGAAGCCGGAGAACGCCAACACCAACATGGCGGCCGCGATCTCCGCGCTCGGCAAGGACAAGATCATCGGCGTCTACTCCGCCAACGACGGCATGGCCGGCGGCATCATCACCGCCCTCAAGGCCGCCGGTCTGTCCACCCTGCCCCCGGTCACCGGCCAGGACGCCGAGCTCGCCGGTGTGCAGCGCATCGTCGCGGGTGAGCAGTTCATGAGCGTCTACAAGCCGTACGCCCCCGAGGCCGAGGCCGCCGCCAAGATGGCCGTCGCGCTGGCCAAGGGCGAGAAGGTCGACTCCGTCACCACCTCGAAGGTCGACAGCCCCACCACCAAGGGCGTCCCCGCGGTCCTGGTCCCGGTCGTCTCGCTCACGAAGAACAACATCAAGGACACTGTCATCAAGGACGGCGTCTACACCGCGGACGAGATCTGCACCGACAAGTACGCCGCCGCCTGCGCCACGCTCGGCCTGAAGTAGGCCGCCCGGCCCGGAGCGGGCCGCCGGGCCCGCGACGGGCCCCGGCCCGCCGTGGGCCCCGCGTCCCCCCGTCCCGGGGGGACGACCTCCCGCCTGCCCGGCGTCCCCGCCCCTCAGCACCCCGCCATCCGCGGGGCCGCCGGGCAGAAACGATTCCGCACACTCTTCCGCACTGTCCCTCCCGCATTTCTCTTGTGCACGACATCCCCGCCGGTCAGGCGGCGAAGGAGATGGTTCATGTGACCGCTGCGCCCGTGCTGGCGTTGCGAGGGGTCTCGAAGCGGTTCGGCGCCGTCCAGGCCCTGACCGACGTCGAACTGGAGATCCACGCCGGCGAGGTGGTCGCCCTCGTCGGCGACAACGGCGCCGGCAAGTCCACGCTGGTCAAGACGATCGCCGGCGTGCACCCCATCGATGACGGAGTCATCGAGTGGGAAGGCCGCCCGGTGGCGATCACCAAGCCCCACGACGCCCAGAACCTGGGCATCGCGACGGTCTACCAGGACCTCGCGCTGTGCGACAACATCGATGTCGTCGGCAACCTCTTCCTCGGTCGCGAGCTGCGCCGCCGGGGCGTCCTCGACGAGGTGGAGATGGAGCGCCGCGCCCGCGAGCTCCTGACCACCCTGTCCATCCGGATCCCCAGTGTCCGGATCCCCATCGCCTCGCTCTCCGGCGGTCAGCGCCAGACCGTGGCGATCGCCCGTTCCATGCTGGGCGAGCCCAAGCTCGTCATCCTCGACGAGCCCACCGCCGCCCTCGGCGTCGAGCAGACCGCCCAGGTCCTGGACCTGGTGGAGCGGCTGCGCGAGCGGGGCCACGCCGTCATCCTCATCAGCCACAACATGGCCGACGTCAAGGCCGTCGCCGACAAGGTCGCGGTGCTGCGGCTCGGCCGCAACAACGGCGTCTTCAACGTCGCCGACACCTCGCAGGAAGAGATCATCTCCGCCATCACCGGTGCCACGGACAACGCCGTGACCCGTCGGGCGGCCCGCACGGGGGAGGCTCGCAAGTGAGCACCGAACACCTTGCCGACAGCAACCCCGAGGCGCCCGCGGACGCCATCCCCGCGGTCGACCCGCGGCTGCTCGTGCGGGAGGAAGGCTTCTCCGGCTACCTCCAGGAGTTCGGCCGGAAACTGAAGGCGGGCGACCTGGGATCGCTCCCGGTGGTCATCGGCCTGGTGATCATCTGGTCGATCTTCCAGGGCCTGAACTCGAACTTCCTCTCCGCCGAGAACCTCAACAACATCGCGGTCACGATGGTCGCCACCGGCATGATGGCCGTCGGCATCATCTTCGTGCTGCTGCTGGGCGAGATCGACCTCTCGGTCGGCTCGGTCAGCGGCGTCTCCGGCGCGATCGTGGCCGTCCTCGCCGTCACGCACGGGATGAACGAGTGGCTCGCCGTGCTCGTCGCCATCGCCAGTGGCGCCGCCATCGGCGCGATCCACGGCTTCTTCTTCGCCAGGATCGGCGCGCCGGCCTTCGCCGTCACCCTGTCGGGCCTGCTGTTCTGGTCCGGCTTCATGCTGCAGATCCTGGGCAGCAACGGCACCATCAACCTCGACTCCGAGGGCGTCGTCGGCCGGCTGACCACGTACTACTTCTCCGACGTGGCCGCGGCCTACGGGCTGGCCGCGGTCGCCGTGGGCGCGTACTTCGCGGGCGCCTTCTTCGACGCCCGCCGCCGGGAGGCCGCCGGGGTCCCCTCCCGCCCGCTCGCCGAGATCCTGCTGCGCACGGGCGTGCTCGCGGTGTTCGCCTTCGGCGCGGCCGTGGTCTTCAACCAGTACAAGGGCCTGCCGCTGGCGGTGCTGCTCTTCCTGGTCGCCCTGGTCGGCACCGACTTCGTGCTGCGCCGCACCGGCTTCGGCCGCAAGGTGTTCGCCCTCGGCGGCAGCGTCGAGGCGTCCCGCCGCGCGGGCATCAACGTCACGGGCGTCCGGATCGCCGTCTTCGCCCTCGCGGGCACCTTCGCGGCGATCGGCGGCCTGTTCTGGGCCTCCAAGATCGCGGCGGCGAACCAGAGCGCCGGCGCCGGCGACCTGCTGATGAACGTCATCGCGGCGGCCGTGATCGGCGGCACCAGCCTCTTCGGCGGGCGCGGCCGGACCTGGAACGCCCTCCTCGGTGTCATGGTCATCACCTCCATCCAGTACGGTCTGGCCCTGGAGGGGATCGCCACCCCGATCCAGTACATGATCACCGGTGCGGTGCTGCTGGCCACCGTGGTGATCGACTCCGTGACCCGCAAGACGCAGAAGACGGCAGGCCGCGCCTGACGCCGCGACCGGCCGCCACCGTGCCCGGTGCCACCCCGCGTGGCGCCGGGCACCTGTGCGTACACCCACCCGTACGAGGTGTGTGGGGCCGTGGTGATATGCACAGGTATGACAAAGGGGTGACTCGCCCGGTACCCGCCGATGACTCGGCGTTCCGGCGGGCCCTTAGACTCGACAGACCAGCCAGCAACTGCAAGGAGGCACGGGTGCTGCTGACCCGCATCAAGGGACCGCGAGATCTGGACCGGCTCAGCCCGGAGCAGCTGACCCAGCTGGCCGCAGAGATCAGGTCCTTCCTCGTCGACGCGGTCTCCAAGACCGGCGGGCACCTCGGCCCCAACCTCGGCGTCGTCGAGCTGACGATCGCCCTGCACCGGGTCTTCGACTCGCCCAAGGACAAGATCCTCTTCGACACGGGCCACCAGGCCTACGTGCACAAGCTGCTCACCGGCCGCCAGGACTTCAGCAGCCTGCGCGCCAAGGGCGGCCTGTCCGGCTACCCCTCGCGCGCCGAGTCCGAGCACGACGTGATCGAGAACTCGCACGCCTCCACCGTGCTGGGCTGGGCCGACGGCATCGCCAAGGCCAACCAGGTCCTCGGCCGCGCGGACCACCACGTCGCCGCGGTCATCGGCGACGGCGCCCTGACCGGCGGCATGGCCTGGGAGGCGCTGAACAACATCGCCGCCGCCAAGGACCGCCCGCTGGTCATCGTCGTCAACGACAACGAGCGCTCCTACGGCCCCACCATCGGCGGCCTCGCCGACCACCTGGCCACCTTGCGCACCACCGACGGCTACGAGCGCTTCCTCGCCCGCGGCAAGGAGATCCTGGAGCGCACCCCGGTCGTCGGCAAGCCGCTCTACGAGAGCCTGCACGGGGCCAAGAAGGGCCTGAAGGACTTCATCGCCCCGCAGGGCATGTTCGAGGACCTGGGCCTGAAGTACATCGGCCCCATCGACGGCCACGACGTGGAGGCCCTGGAGTCGGCCCTGCAGCGCGCCAAGCGCTTCAGCGGCCCCGTCATCGTGCACTGCCTCACCCAGAAGGGCCGCGGCTACACCCCGGCCCTGGAGCACGAGGCGGACCGCTTCCACGCCGTCGGCGTGATCCACCCGGACACCGGCCTGCCCGTCAAGACCGCCGCCGCCAGCTGGACCTCCGTCTTCGCCGACGAGATGGTCCGCATCGGCCGAGAGCGCCCGGACGTCGTCGGCATCACCGCCGCCATGCTCCACCCGGTGGGCCTGAACAAGTTCGCCGAGGAGTTCCCCGACCGCATCTACGACGTCGGCATCGCCGAGCAGCACGGCGCGGTCTCCGCGGCCGGCCTGGCCACCGCAGGCGTGCACCCGGTCTTCGCGGTCTACGCCACCTTCCTCAACCGCGCCTTCGACCAGGTCCTGATGGACGTCGCCCTGCACAAGTGCGGGGTCACCTTCGTCCTCGACCGGGCCGGGGTCACCGGTGACGACGGCGCCTCCCACAACGGCATGTGGGACATGTCCATCCTCCAGGTCGTCCCCGGCCTGCGGCTGGCCGCACCGCGCGACGCCGAACAGCTGCGCGCCCAGCTGCGCGAGGCCGTCGAGGTCGAGGACGCCCCCACCGTCGTGCGCTTCTCCAAGGGCGTGGTCGGCCCGGCCGTCCCCGCCCTGGGCCGCATCGGCGGGATGGACCTGCTGCGCGCCCCCGCCCCCGAGGTCACCCGGCCGGACGTGCTCATCGTCTCCGTCGGCGCCTTCGCCCCGATGTGCCTGGAGATCGCCGACCTCCTCGACAAGCAGGGCATCTCCTCGACCGTGGTCGACCCGCGCTGGGTCAAGCCGGTCGACGAGGCGCTGGCCCCGCTCGCCGAGCAGCACCGCGTCGTCGTCACCGTCGAGGACAACGGCCGCGCCGGCGGTGTCGGCTCCGCCGTCGCCCAGGCCCTGCGCGACGCGGGCGTCGACGTCCCGCTGCGCGACTTCGGCATCCCGCAGCGGTTCCTCGACCACGCGCTGCGCAAGGAGATCCTCGCCGAGATCGGCCTGACCGCCCCGGACATCGCCCGGCAGGTCACGGGCCTGGTGGCCAAGCTGGACGGGCGTGTCGAGGGCCGGGAGGCCGCCGCCGTCGACTAGTCCCGCCCGGGGCCGGGACCGGGCGGCGCACAGCCGTCCGGGGGACGCCCTGTTGCGGGTCACGGGCCGGGAGGATCATCCTTGAAGGGTGGTTCGCCCGGCCCGTCCGTGTGCCGGCGACCTGTTCGGAGGTGTGCCCGTGAGTACGGATCTGAACAGCCCCTTCCGCACCAAGACCGTCGAACAGTCCATCCGCGACACGGAGGAGCCGGAGCACCAGCTCAAGAAGTCGCTCTCCGCCTGGGACCTCACCATCTTCGGCGTCGGTGTCATCATCGGCACCGGCATCTTCGTGCTGACGGGTATCGCGGCCCGCAACAACGCCGGGCCCGCCACGTCACTGGCCTTCGTGGCGGCCGGCATCGTCTGCGCCCTGGCCGCCCTGTGCTACGCCGAGTTCGCGTCCACCGTGCCGGTGGCCGGCTCGGCGTACACGTTCTCCTACGCCTCGATCGGTGAGCTGCCCGCCTGGATCATCGGCTGGGACCTGGTGCTGGAGTTCGCCCTCGGCACGGCCGTGGTGGCGGTCGGCTGGTCCGGGTACGTACGCCACCTGATGAAGACCAACCTGGGCTGGGACATGCCGGTCGCGCTGTCCGGGCCCGACGCGGGCGGCACCTTCGACCTGCTGGCCTTCCTGCTCGTCCTCGCGCTGACGTTGATCCTGGTGCTGGGGACGAAGCTGTCGGCCCGCATCACCGCGATCGTGGTCGCCGTCAAGGTCACCGTGGTGCTGCTGGTCATCGTCGCCGGCCTGTTCTTCGTGAAGGCCGACAACTACCGGCCGTTCGTCCCGCCCGCCCAACCGCAGGCCGAAGGCGTCAGCGGCTGGCACGCCCCGCTGGTCCAACTCATCTTCGGCTACGCGCCCACCAACTTCGGCGTCATGGGCATCTTCACCGCGGCCTCGCTCGTCTTCTTCGCCTTCATCGGCTTCGACGTGGTGGCCACGGCCGCCGAGGAGACCCGCAACCCGCAGCGGGACATGCCGCGGGGCATCCTCGGTTCGCTGTTCATCTGCACCGTGCTGTACGTCGCCGTCACCCTGGTGGTGACCGGCATGCAGCACTACACGCAGATGTCTCCCTCCGCCCCGCTCGCCGAGGCCTTCAAGTCGGTCGACCAGCCGTTCTTCGCCGGTGCCATCAGCCTCGGCGCGTCCGTCGGCCTGATCACCGTCTGCATGATCCTGCTGCTCGGACAGACCCGGGTGTTCTTCGCGATGAGCCGCGACGGACTGCTGCCGCGCGTCTTCTCCGTCACCCACCCCAAGTACCGCACGCCCTACCGGGCGACCCTGCTGCTCGGCGTGGTCATCGCGTTCGTCGCCGGCTTCACCAGCCTGGAGAAGCTCGCCGAACTGGTGAACATCGGCACGCTCTTCGCCTTCGTGGTGGTCGCCCTCGGCGTGATCGTCCTGCGCCGGACCCGCCCCGACCTGCACCGGGCGTTCCGCACGCCGTGGGTGCCGCTGGTCCCGATCCTGTCGATCGCGGCCTCGCTGTGGCTGATGCTCAATCTGCCCGCCGAGACCTGGGCCCGGTTCGCCGTCTGGATGGCCGTCGGGTTCGTCGTCTACTACGCCTACGGACGCGGGCACAGCCGGCTCGGCCGCGGTATGGAACGGGGCGCCGAGGACGTCCCGAAGACCCCGCCGCAGCCGCCCGCGCCGGGTGTCTGAACGCGCGCCCCAGGGGCTCACCCGGCCTGGGCGGGGGACTTCTTCGCCGAGGCCGGGACCGGGCGGTCGTTGCGCACGGCCTCCCACAGCTGGTCGGCCTGCGGCCGGGCCACCACCACGCGGTTGGGGTCCACCTTGTCGTAGGCCACCGGCAGCATGATGGTCTCCATCGTGCTGGGGTCCACGCCCTTCATGCTCTGCGCGAAGTCGGCCAGCGCGGTCAGGGAGCCGAGCTCGGAGTCGGTGGTCAGCGACTTGGTGCCGGCGTCGGCGAGCCGGTAGAGCCGTGCCGGGTTGCCGAAGACGTCCTGCTGCTTGATCTCGCTGAGCATGGCCATCATGAACTGCTGCTGCAGGCCTATGCGCCCGAGGTCGCTGCCGTCGCCGTAGCCGTACCGGGTGCGGACGAACTTCAGCGACTGCTCGCCGTTCAGCCGGTGCGTGCCGGCGTCGAGCTTCAGCCCGCCCTTGGCGCCCGACATCGGCTTGTCGAGGGTGACGGTGACCCCGCCGAGGGCGTCCACCAGGCCCTTGAAGCCGGCGAAGTCCACCTCCACGAAGTGGTCCACGCGGACGCCGGACATCTGCTCGACGGTCTTGACCACGCAGGCCGGGCCGGCCAGCGAGTAGATGGAGTTGAACATCACCCGGTCCGCCGAGGCCACCTCCTCGCCGTCCCGGTCCTTGCACCCGGGCCGCGTGACCAGGGTGTCGCGGGGGATGCTCACCGCGGTGGCCCGGGCGCGGCCCTCGGGTATGTGCACCAGCATCGCGGTGTCCGAACGGGCCCCGCTGACCTGGCCGTGGTCCAGCTCGGCGTTGGCGCCGGCCCGGGAGTCGGAGCCGAGCACGAGGACGTTCTGCGCGCCCGCGACCACCTTCTTCGGGCGGTCGTCACCGATCGCCCGGTCCAGGTCGACGCTGTCGATGTTGCCGTCCAGGTGGCGGTACGCCCACCAGCCCCCACCCGCCGCCAGCAGCACCAGCACGGCCAGGACGAGCAACCCGACCCGCAGCACCCGCCGTCCCCGGCGCCGCCGTCCGCCGGGTCCCGACTCGTCCGGCCGCGCCTCGGCGGCCGCCGCCTCGTCCGCAGCCTCGTCCGCCGCCCCCACCGTGTCCGTCATCGTCCCGAATCCTTCGCTGAACACATGTTTGACGGGAACTATAGGGGCCCGCCCGCCCCGTGGCAGGGCCCCGGGCCCCACCAGGGCCGCGTTCACGCGCCTGTTCGGCTGGCATAAGGTGGCCCGGCGGAGCGACGAGGGAAAGACGACGGGGAGTGAGAGACGTGGGGCGGCGAACCGTACGGCGGGAGCGCGCCGCGAACCGGGGCCGCCGCAGGACCGGCGCACCGGCTCCCCACCGCCCGTCCGCCGCCCGCGTCCTGTTCGTCCTGGCCCACCCCGGCGACGCCTTCGCCGTGACCGGCTCCGAGCTCCACCGCGCCCTGGCCGAACCGGACCGGCCGGTCGCCGTGGTGTGCCTGACCGCGAGCGAACAGGCCGACCGCGACCGGTTGCTGCGCCTGCTCGGCCGGGACGGCCCCTGGCACCGGCGCACCGAGGTACTCCCCGACGGCGCGTCCCTGGACGTGTTCTCCCTCGCCGACGCCCCGCGGGTCGAGGTGTGCTTCACCGGCCCCGGCGCGCCCGTGCCGCCCGGCGCCCCCGACCGTCTGGTGGACCGCGCCGCCGCGTTGCTGGCCCGGTTCACCCCCGGCACCGTCTGCACCCTCGACCCCGACCCCGAACACAGCGGCTGGAGCGAGCGGGACGGCGCCGTCCGCCCGGACCACCCCGACCACCGCGCCGTCGCCGAGGCCCTGCTGGAGGCCGTGCACCGGGCCACCGCCGACGGGGCCGCGCCCGTGGCCGTCGAATGCTTCCGCCCCACCGGGCCCTGCACGGCGGGCCCGGCCAGGCTCCCCGCCGTCGTCCGCTACCCCGGCCGCCGGGTCTGGCTGACCCGCGGCGCCGAGGGCCGGCTCACGGCGTACGCGGCCCTGGGCGGCGCCGTCGCCCGCTGGACCGAACGCCGCCCCGGCGGCCCCGACTGGGGCCCGCGCACCCTGCTGCGCACCCCCCGCCTGCTGCCCGTCCTGGCCGTCGCCCAGGCCCCGCCGGGCTGGGTGCACCTGGTGTCGCTGCGCCGCACCCCCGTCCCCGGGGGCGGGGCGACGGTCGAGGTGATGCACGCCGTGCAGTACCAGAGCGGACGGCCGCCGGGAGCCTGGCGTTCGCTCGGCAACCCCAACGGCACCGGACCCGACAAGGGCCGCGAGGTGGGCGTGCCCGCCGTGGTCGTCGACGCCGACGGCTGCGCCCACGTGTACGTCCGCAACTTCGGACGCGGCGTCAGCTCCCGCTCCCAGCGCCCGGACGGCTCCTGGACCCCCTGGCACGACCTCCAGGGGTCCGACGTCCAGGACGGCCTGGTGGCGCTGCTGGACGACGCGGGCCACCCGGCGCTGTTCGCGCCCTCCGCCGAGGGCGTGCTGTGCTGGCGCCGCGACGCCGCCGGGGAGCTGCGCGCCTCACCGGGCGCGCGGATGCCGCTGGTCGCGGCGCCCGGCACGGCGCTGGCCGCCCTCGCCTCCGGGCCGGGCCGCATCACCGTCTACGGGTGCGACGCGCGCGACCGCATGCTCTACGCCTGCCGCACCGACGGCGCCGCCACCGCGGTCGGCACCGCCGGCGGCGCCGGGGTCACCGCGCTGCGCACCGCCGTCGACGGCTACGACTGCACCGTGCTGCTCCAGCGCTCCGCCGAGGGCGTCACCGCCGTGGGCGCGTACCCGACCGAACAGGAGCACGCGGGCCTGTGGTGGGAGCGGACCGGCGGCACCGGCACCCGGGAACCGGCCGCGGCCGTGGACGCCTTCGGCCGGCTGGTCGTCGCCTCGCTCGACGGGGACGGACGGCTCGCCGTGGCCCGCCAGGACGGGTCGCTGCCCGGCCTGGTCCTGGGCGGGTGGGCGACGGCCTAGGAGCGGAATGCGTTCTGCCATCATCTATTCTTCTCATCTTGCAGCGGTTGGGTCGGGGCTCTGCAACACGAGGGTCCGGTGCGAACACTGCGGGAAGGCTGAGCGTGGCAACCATGCCTGACGTGACGGCACGGGCGCCGGAGTCGGTGGGACTCCCGCGGATCCGGGTCGGTGACACGGGTGACGACGCCTACGCGCACCCGGGGATCACTCCGCTGGCCGCCCGCGAGGGCAACCGCGCCGCGGTCGCCGAGCTGCTGGACCACCTCGGCATCTTCGCCTTCGCCGTCCCCGGCAGGTCCGACCACGGCACCGTCCTCGCCGTCGCCGCCGAGGACCGGGCACGGGTGCTGGAGGCCCTCGCCCGCTGCCTGACCCACAGCCCCGGCCACCTCAGCTGGCTCCAGGAGTCCCCCGTACGAGCCCCCCGGCCGCGGCCCAGCACCGACCCGCGGGCCTGGCACGCCCCGGCCGACGCCATCGGCGTCCAGGTCAGCTGGTACCGCACCGACCCCGGCGGGCACCTGCTGCTCGGTCACGAGTACGGGTGCGCCGTGGAGTTCTGGAGCCGCCGGGGCGACCGGCTGGTGGCCCCGCGGGCCGGCCGCGGCGCCTGGTCGGTGGCCGCCGCCGGCCCCAACGTGTGGGGTGCGGGCCGGATGTTCAGCCGGTTCGTCTCCGACCACACCGCACCGGAGCTGGCGCCCCCGCTGGCCACCCGCCCCGAGTTCCTGGTGCCCGGGGTCGAGGACATCGACTTCCCCGTGGACGCCGTCTACACCTGGGTGGACGGCAACGACCCGGCCTGGCGGGCCCGCAAGGCGGCCGCCCAGGGCGTGGTCTACCACGAGGAGGCGGCGAGCGACGCCCGCTTCCTCAGCCGCGACGAGCTGCGCTACTCGCTGCGTTCGCTGCACCTGTTCGCGCCGTGGATCCGCAACGTGTACGTGGTCACCGACGACCAGGTGCCCGCCTGGATGCGCACCGACGTGCCCGGCTTCCACGTCGTCCCGCACCGCGAGATCTTCCGGAACCCGGCCGACCTGCCGACGTTCAACTCGCACGCCATCGAGAGCCAGCTGCACCACATCGACGGCCTCGCCGAGCACTTCCTGTACTTCAACGACGACATGTTCATCGGCCGCCCGGTGACCCCGCACGCCTTCTTCACCCCGGTCGGCGCGGCCCGCTACTTCCCCTCGCCCAACCGCATCCCCCAGGGCCCGGTCGCCGAGACCGACACCCCCGTCGACGCCGCCTGCAAGAACAACCGCGCCCTGCTGCTGGAGCGGTTCGGCCGCGTCATCACCCAGCCCATGGAGCACATCCCGTACGCCCTGCGGCGCAGCGCCATGGCCGAGGCGGAGGCCGAGTTCCCCGAGGCCTGGGCGCGGACCGCCGCCAGCCGGTTCCGGGCCATGACGGACCTGTCGCCCACCTCCTCCTTCGCGCTCTACTACGCCGCCCTCACCGGCCGGGCCCAGCCCGGCTCGCTGCGCTTCGCGTACGTGCGGCTGTCCGCCCCGGACCTCGCCGAGCGCCTGGACAAGCTCCTCGAAGGGCGCGACCACGACTCCTTCTGCCTCAACGACACCTTCTCCACCGTGGAGGACCTCGAAGCCCAGCAGGAACTGCTCGACGGATTCCTGGGGTCCTACTTCCCGACCGCCAGCCCCTGCGAACACACCGGTGAGGAGCGCGTGCCGTGGCCGAACCCGAATCGATGAGCTCCGCCGCCGAGGTGTACGCCAAGCTGGTGCCGCTGCCGGTCCGGGTCGCCGCCCGCAAGGTGCCGCCGCGGATGCGCCACCGGGTCAGGAAGCGCCTGGACCGTTCGCTGGCCTCGCGCGAGTCGCGCCTGCACCAGCGGGCCCTGAAGCGGGTGCGGGCCGGTGAGTTCGACAACCTTCCCGAGCGCCGGGTCAAGGCCCGCGACGGCCGGGTCGGCCACGTCCACTCCGGGCTGACCGCCGACCTGGCCCGGCGCACGGACCTGGGCCTGGTCACCACCGCGCTGGACCTGGCCGGCGTCCCGTGGTTCGCGGTGCCCGCCCTGGACGACCGGCGGATCACCCTCGCCGTGCCGCAGGACCGCAAGCCCGACGTACGACGGGTGCTGCGGGCGCTGCTGGAGGAGCAGACCGGGTACGTGGTCTCGGCCGTGCCCGCCAACGAGTCCACGGCCCGGATCCCCGGCAGCTACGTCAAGGCGTGGAAGCACTTCGCCAAGGCGAAGGTGATCCGGCTGACGTGGCTGCGCACCGACCCGACCCGGTCCCTGTGGGTCGGCGAGAACCAGGGCGTGGAGATCGAGTTCTGGACGCCGAACACGGCGCTGAGCCACCCCCGGCTGGTGGGGCCGCGCCCCAACCGGGTCCAGCGCGTGGTGCCCGCCGAGGCCGGCCGGGTCGTCGAGATCCCGCACCAGCGGCTCAGCGGCTACGCCGGCACCGCGCCGGACGCCGAGCGGACGCTGACCCGCGAGGACTTCGACGTCCCGCGGATCGAGGAGATCACCTACCCCGTGGACGCGGTCGTGCTCTGGCAGCACACCGAGGCCTGGGCGCAGGAGCTGCTGCGGGCCACGCTGCGCTCGCTGCACCAGTACGCGCCGTGGGTGCGGACCGTCCATCTGGTGGCCTCCGCGCCGGTGCCCGCCTGGGTGCGGGGCAGCGACCGGCTGCGGCTGCTGGGCGCGGCGGCCGGGGCCGAGTCGGCCCTGCACCTGCTGCCCGAGGTGGCGGCCCGCTTCCTGCTGTTCCGGCCCGGGGCCCTGCTGGGCCGGCCCGTGCGCCCCTTCGACTACTTCACCCCGCTGGGCGGGACCCGGCCGCGCCGGGCGGGGTGGACGGCGGCCGAGGCCGCGGCGCCGTGGACCGCGGCGGCCTTCGCCTGCACGGGCCGGGCCGTCGCCCACGGCTACGCCCACGGGCCCCAGCCGTACACGGTCGAGGTGCTGGCCGCCCTCGGCGAGGGCCGGACGGGGACCGGCCCGGCGGCCGATCCGCAGTACGCCCCCGAGCTGCCGGTCACGCACCCGGCGGACGGCGTGGTCCACCACGCCGCCCACGCCGTCGGTCTCGCGGAACCCTCCGGCGAAGCCACGCTGACGCTGCACGCGGCCATGCCCGGGCTCAAGCGGTGGCTGGACCGGCTGCTGGTCCGCCGCGACCTCCAGCAGTTCCACCTGGCGGGCCTCGGCGCGGCGGAGGCCGCCGCCCAGGCCGTCGAGGGCGGCCGTACCGGAACCCGTTCCGTCCTGGACTTCCTCCGACGCTACTACCCG
>NZ_JAJAUY010000083.1 GCF_020532625.1 Streptomyces antimicrobicus
CGGGACCCGGCCCCGGCGGACCTCCCGGGCCAGCGCGGGCGCGGCCTCGGCGGGCGGCCGGTCGCCGGTCCGGTACGCCGCCCAGTCGGCGAAGCCCTCCGACAGCCACAGCGGGGTCCGCGCGGTGGTCGCGGCACGGGTGGCCACATGAGTGACCTCGTGGGTCAGCACGATCCGCCGGCCGGCCGGGGACAGCTCGGCCCAGCCCTCCGGGTTGAGCACCACCCGGTCGGCCGGGGCCGCTCCGGCTCCCACGGTGGCGGTGGTCACCGCCGCCAGGCCCCGGTACTGCGCGGCCGGCCGGCCCAGCAGGGCGGCCATGGCGTCCAGGGAGCGCGGCACCAGCACCACCACCCGGCCCGCCCAGGGTCCGGGCCAGGCCGCGCCGGCGTCGGGGACGGCCCGGTCGGCGAGGCCGGCGACGGCCTCCAGCAGGGCGCGGTCCTGGCCGGTGCCCAGTACCAGGCTGCGCTCCCCGCGCACCACCGTGACGGGGCCCTGGTCCCACGGCAGGGCGGGGGCTCCGGGGGCCGGCCGGTCGGCCGTCACCCGCCACCGGCCCGCGTCCCCGGCGAGGTCGAGCTCGCGGGCGCTCTCGGCCGAGGCGGTGTCGTAGTCGGCCAGCCGGTACCGCAGCCGGGCCGCCACCACGGCGCCCGCTCCGGTCCGCCGGACCGACGTGACCTCGTACGACCGCTGCGCCAGCGGGATCCCGGCGAGCTGCCCGGGCCGGCCCGCCGCCCAGTCGGCCACCGCCCGGCGCACGTCCTGCCCGGCCGGGTCGACCGCCCCCGGCGCGGCGCAGCCGGCCACCGCCGTGCCGCAGAGCAGCACCGCGAGCAGCAGCCGTACGTACGTCACCGGGCCCCGGACCATCAGCCGATGGTACGGCCGCCCGACCGCCCCGCCGCGGGGCCCGGCCCCGCCGGGGCGCCCGGGTCAGGGGCGGGTGACCGCCGAGACCGGCATCATGCCGACCGGGTCGTAGCGCACCCGCGCCCCCGGGTACGGCGCGTGCACCACCTGCCCGTTCCCGACGTACATGCCGACGTGGCTGGCGTCGGAGCGGTAGGTCACCAGGTCGCCGGGCCGGGCCTGGGAGAGCGGGACCTGGCGGCCCGCGTGCCGCTGGGCCTGGGAGGTGCGCGGCAGCGCGACCCCGGCCTGCCGGTAGGACCACACCATCAGCCCGGAGCAGTCGAAGCCGGAGGGCCCGGTGGCGCCCCACACGTACGGCCGGCCGACCGCCGACCGGGCCGCCGCCACGGCCGCGGCCGCCCGGCCCGAGACGGGCCCGCCGGCCGCGGGCACCGGCAGCTCGGGCAGGCCCTCGGCGCGGCCGCCGGAGCGCGAGGCCCGCTCGAACTCGGCCCGTTCGTCGCTGGGCATCGCGTTGAGCAGCCGCCGGGCGGCGGCCAGCTTGGCGGTGACCGCCCGCTTGTGCCGGGCCACGTCGGAGCGGAGCGCGTCGAGTTCGGCGAGCTTGCGGGAGGCTTCCTGCCGCTGCTGGCCCAGCCGGCGCTGCTCGGCGCGCAGTTCGCCGAGCCGGAGGGTCTGGCGTTCGGTCAGCCGGTTGAGGGTGGCGGCCTGGTCGAGGTAGGCGTCCGGGTCGTCGGAGAGCATCAGCTGGACGGCCGGATCGAGGCCGCCGGAGCGGTACTGGGCCCCGGCGAAGGCGCCGAGCACCCCGCGCATGGTGTTGATCCGGTCCTGGCCGCGGGCGACCGCGTCCTGGGCCAGGCGCACCTCGTCGCGCAGCTTCGCGGCCCGCTCCCCCGCCTTGTTGAAGGCCTCGGTGGCCTGCTCGGCCTCCTCGAAGAGCCGGTCCACGCGGGCCCGGGCACCGGCGGCCGGATCCGCCGGCGCGGCCGGGGCCGCGGCGGCCGGGACCGCCGTCATGGCGGCGGCCGCGGTGGCCGCCGCGGCGGTCAGGACGGTGGCCCGGCCGGTGCGCTCCAGGCCCAGGCCCGCCGCCGCGAGCCTGCGATGGGATGCCACGTGACGCCGCTCCCTTCCGCTGCGCACCGCCCGGGTCCGCCCTCGGTGGACGGCCGCCTGCCGGGGAGCGCGCGGGCAGACAGTAGCCGCGCGACCACGCGCCGGCCAACGACCTCCGGGCGGCCGCACGGCCGCCGGCCCCGCCTCAGACGCAGGTCACCGGTGGGGCGTCCGGTCGTGGACGGGCCCGCCAATTCCCCCGGATGGGCGGTGTACGGCGCGCCCGGCGCGGGGATCCGGACGGGGGACGCGCGTCAGATGCGGACGCCGAACTGGAACGGCATGTTGTTGATCGACTCGTACTTGACGCCGCCGCGCGGGTTGGAGGCGTGCAGCACCATGCCGTTGCCCGCGTAGAGGGCGACATGGTGCAGGTCGCCGTAGAAGAGCACCAGGTCACCGGGCTGGAGCTGGCTCCGGCCGATGCGCGTGCCGTCGTTGGCCTGGGTCCAGGTGGTGCGGGAGATGGAGACGCCGGCCTGCTTGTACGCCCACTGGGTCAGGCCCGAGCAGTCGAAGGCGGTGGGGCCCTCGGCCCCCGAGACGTAGGCGCTGCCGACCTTGGTCTTGGCGGCGGCCAGGGCAGCGGCGGCCCGCCCGGACCCCTTCTCGTTGCCGAGGTCGACCCGCTGGCCGTCGGCGCGGCTGGCGCGGGTCTCCTCGTCCTTGAGCTGGGCCCGCTCCTGCGCGCTCAGGGTGTTCAGCAGCCGCTGCGCCTCGGCGAGCTTGTCCTGGGAGGCCTTCTTCTTCTCGGCGAGCTCCTTGCGGGTCGCGTCGAGGTCGGCGAGCTTGCCGGAGGCCTGCTGCCGCTGCTGGGCGAGGGTGCGCTGCTTGGCCTGGATGCGCTGGACGGCGTCCACCTGGCGCCCGCTCAGCTGCTGCATCATGGCGGCCTTGGCGAGGTAGTCGTCCGGGTCGTCGGACAGCAGCAGCGCGAGCGACGGGTCCAGGGTGCCGCTGCGGTACTGGGCGCTGGCCATCGAACCGAGTACCGACCGCAGCTCGTTGAGCTCGGCCTGGCCGCGGGCCACCTGGTCCTGGAGCTGGCCGATCTCCTTCTCCAGCTTGCCCTGGCGGTCCTGGGCGCCGTTGAACTTCTCGGTGGCCTGCTCCGCCTCCTCGTACAGCTTCGCCACCTGGGCCTTGACCTCGTCCTTGCCCGGCTTGGCCGGGGCGGCGGACGCGCCCTGGGCGGAGAGGGCGACGGCCGCGGCGGCGGTCGCGGTCAGGACGGTGACGCGCGCGCGGGCCGGCTGCTTGGGTCGACGGTGGGACGCCACGGAGACGGGCTCCTTCTTCCTGAAGGCCGCCGGGGCACGAACGGCAGGCGGCAACCCCCGCCGCCACCCCGAATGAGTGAAGCACCGTACGAAGGTTTGGGCAGACCCTAGTGAGCCTGCCGTGATCACTTCAAATGCTGATGCGGAAAAAATCTCGTCGCGACCAGCCTTTTTACCTACGACGCACGCTGCGTGGCGGCGACTTGACCCTACGTCCCGCACACCTGCGGCCAATTCGGGCATTGCGCCCAGGAGTTACGAGACGCGCGAAAGCCGCTTCAGCAACAAGGCGGACGCGACCGGCCGCGCCCCGGCCTTGGCCACGCCGTCGGCGACCTCCCGGTCGGTGGAGACGACGACCACCGGCCGGCCCGGCGGTTCGGCCCGCACCAGCTGGCGGATCAGCTCGTCCGCGGTCACCCCGGGCTTGGAGAACAGCACCCGCACCCCGCGCGGCGGCGCCAGCAGCACCGGGGCCGCCAGTTCCGCGCCGTCGAAGACACAGGTCATCTCGGCACCGGTCTGCGCGGCGAGCATCGACAGCCCGCCCAGCAGCCGCAGCCGCTGCTTCTCCAGCGGCATCGTCGGGTAGCCCGTCTTGGTGACGTTGTAGCCGTCGACCACCAGGTGTGCCTGCGGGAGCGCCAGCAACTGGTCCAGCAGCGCCGGATCGGTCTCCGACAGCGCCCGGTTGGCGATGTCCTTGGGTGTCATCCGGCCCGGCTCGACGGCGTCCACGGTGTCCGCCGGGCGCGTCGAGACCGGCGGCAGCGCGAGCTCCCGGCGCAGTCCCTGGGCCGCGTCGAGCACGGTGTCCAGCAGCAGCCGCAGCCGCATGTCCTCGACGCTGCGGCCCTCGCGGGCGGCGCGCCGGGAGGCCTCCAGGGCCGACTCGGTCTCCGCCAGGCGGGACTTCAACCGCCGGGTCTCGCTCTCGGCCGCGGCGACCTGGGCCGCCGCGTCCGCCTTGATCCCGTCGATCTCCGCGGCGGTCTTGCGCAGGGCCGCCTCGCCCCGCTTGATGTCGTTGAGGGCGCTGCGCAGCTTGCGCTGAAGCGATTCGGCTTCCTTGCGCGCCGCCTCCAGCTCGGCACGCAACTGCTCGCCGCCGCTGCGCTGCTGCTCCCGTACGTGGGCCAGCTCCTCGCGCAGCCGCTCCAGTTCGCGGCGGCTCTCCTCGCCGATCCGCTCGGCGTCGGCGCGCTGGGCCTCCTCGCCGGCGGCGGCCACCAGCTTGACCCAGCCGGCCGGCCGCAGCACATAGGCCGCGGCCGCCACGTCCAAGGGGTCCGCGGCGGCCGGCGGCGCTCCGGCCTCCAGCGCCGCCGCCAGGTCCGGCTGCGCCTCGCGGAGCTTGTCGGCGACCCGGCTGCGGAAGACGGAGTCGGTCTCGACGGCGGCCGCCATCGCGTTGCCGGCGAACTTGGCCCGCCGGGTGGGGGTGAACCGGGCGTACTGCCGCAGCTGCGCCGGGAGGTCGGCGACCGTCAGGGCGCCGAACGCGTCCGAGACGAGCGTGACGACCCTGCGCCGTACGCCTTCGGGCAGCGGGCGGTCGAGCACCTCGGCGGCGTCGCCGGCCTCGGCCGGCTCAGCGCCGCTTGCTGGCTCCACGATCCGTCACCCCTACCGTCATTCCTTGCGTGCGGGCCCGGCTCCGTCAGGAGCCCGTACCCGGCCTGTCCACGAGTTCGATCTGGTCCACCGCGTTGCACCAGCGGCAGCGGACCGACTCGATGGTCTCATTGACCACCTCGCGCTCCTCGACCTTGGGCTCCCCGGCGAGGTCCAGGTGGACGTACTCCACGACCTTCGACGTACGGGTGACGTCGAATCGCGTGAGGTTGCCGCAGAGGGTGCAGCGCCACCGGGTGGTGCCGGTCGGCAGCGGAACCGTCATCGTGCGCTCTCCCTGTTTCAATTAAAGCCTTCACGGCTGGCCAGCAGGTAACCCTACGGCCTGGCGGCGGCGCGGGACCCGGTCCGTCCCCGGATCCCGGCCCCGGCGAGGCGCGCCGGGCGCGCCCTGCCGCGTGCGCCATGCTCTGTCCCATGATCGTAAGACCCGCCGGCCCGAGGGTGCCGGCCACGGTCACCCACGCGCTGATCGCCGCCTGCTTCCTGGTCTTCCTCCTCGGCCCCGCGTCGGGGCTGAACCCGGCCTACGGCACCGGTGACGCGCTGCTGGTCTCGGGCACCGCGTACTTCCGCCGCTGGGGCGTGGTCCCCGCCGAGCTGTTCTCGGGCTCGGCCCGCGCCCTGCTCACGCCGTTGACGGCGCTGTTCGTGCACGGCAGCTGGCTGCACCTGCTGGGGAACATGCTGTTCCTGCACGTCTTCGGCACGATGAGCGAGGAGCGGATGGGCCGGGCCCGGTTCCTCGGCTTCTACGTCGTCACCGGCTACCTGGCCCTCGCGGCGTACGCGGCGGCCAACGCCGGCTCCACCCAGACCCTGGTGGGGGCCTCGGGGGCGGTCTCGGCGGTGCTCGGCGCCTTCCTGTGCCTGCTCCCCCAGGTGCGGGTGACCAGCCTGTTCCCGTTCCTGCTCTTCCTGCCGCTGCGCTTCCCGGCCTGGATCGTGCTGCTGTTCTGGTTCGTCCTGCAGGGGGTGGCCGCCCAGCGCGCCGGGAGCGGGCCGGGCGTGGCCTACCTCGCCCACCTGGTCGGCTTCGCGCTGGGCTTCTGCTACGCCTGGGTGCGCCGGCTCCGTACGACTAGAGTGAGGCGACCAGCGACGGCCACCGAGGGAGACAGCCAGCCGTGATCACCGCGATCGTGCTCATCAAGACCAGCGTGGACCGGATCCCCGAGATCGCCGAGTCGATCGCCGGGCTGGAGAACGTCAGCGAGGTCTACTCCGTCACCGGCACCTACGACCTCATCGCCCTGGTCCGGGTGGCCCGCCACGACGACCTGGCGGACATCATCCCGGGCCGCATCAGCAAGATCCCGGGCGTCGAGGCCACCGACACCCACGTGGCGTTCCGTACGTACTCCCAGCACGACCTGGAAGCCGCGTTCGCCATCGGCCTGGACGCCTAGGCGGCGGCGGCCGACTGCACGGCCGGCACGCAGCGCCCGTCCTCCGTGCGGTAGCGCCACTTGGCGCCGTCCGTGACCAGCTCGCGGACCGCGCGCAGGAACCGCTCCACGTGCTCGTCGGGGGTGCCGGCACCGAAGCTGACGCGGACGGCGTTCAGGGTGGGGGTCCCCCCGGACGAAGTCGGGGACGGCTCGCCCGGCGCCGCGTCCGGGGCGCCGCACTCGCCCGGCTCCGCCGGGGCGCTGCCCAGCAGCGTGCGCACCAGAGGGTGGGCGCAGAACAGGCCGTCGCGGACGCCGATGCCGTACTCGGCCGACAGCGCCGCGGCGAAGTGCGAGCTGTTCCAGCCGTCCACCACGAAGGAGAGCACGCCCACCCGCGGGGCCCGGTCCCCGAAGAGGGACAGCACCCGCACCTGCGGCACCTCGGCCAGGCCCGCCCGCACCGTGGCGATCAGCTGCTGCTCCCGGGCGACGAGGGAGTCGAAGCCGGCCTCGGTGAGGGCCTTGCAGGCGGAGGCGATGGCGTAGCCGCCGATGACGTTCGGCGAGCCGGCCTCGTGGCGGGCGGCCGTGGTGTGCCAGTCCACGTCCACGCCGCCGTCGGCGCGCCGGGCGACCGTACGGGAGGCACCGCCGCCGGCGAGGTAGGGCTCGGCCCGCTGGAGCCAGTCGGCACGGCCGGCCAGCACCCCGGAGCCGAACGGCGCGTACAGCTTGTGGCCGGAGAAGGCCACCCAGTCCACGTCGAGCGCGGTGACCGACACCGGGTGGTGCGGCGCCAGCTGGGCGGCGTCCAGCACGATCCGGGCGCCGTGCGCGTGGGCCGCCGCGGCGAGCTCCTGGACCGGCCACAGCTCGCCCGTCACGTTCGAGGCACCCGTCACGCACACCAGCGCGTCGCCGTGGGGCTCCCGGGCGGCGAGCGCCCGCTCCAGGGTGGTGACGGCCTCGGCCGGGGTGCGCGGGGCGTCGAGGTAGGTGACCTCCGCCTCCCGCCACGGCAGCAGCGAGGCGTGGTGCTCGGTCTCGAAGACGTACACGCGGGTGCCGGCGGGCAGGGCGCGCGCCAGCAGGTTGAGGGAGTCGGTCGTCGAGCGGGTGAAGACGACCTGGTCGTCCGGGCGGCAGTCGAGGAACTCGGCGACCGTGGCGCGGCTCTGCTCGAAGAGCTCGGTCGACAGCTGCGAGAGGTGACCCGCGCCGCGGTGCACGCTTCCGTAGTACGGCGCGTACGCCGCCACGTCGTCCCACACCCGCTGCAGGGCCGGGGCGCTGGCCGCGTAGTCGAGCGCCGCGTACGTCACCTCGCCGCCGGTGACGAGCGGGACGGTGACGTCGCGGCCGAGCACGGGGAGCGGCTCGGCGGGGGCGGCGGCGGCCGGGACGCAGGCGGCGGCCGGGGTGCGGGCGGGGGCGACGGCGGGGGCGGAGGCGTGCGGGTACGCGGACATGGCGGGATCTCCCGGGGGTGGCGGAGCAACGGCTACGTAGGACCCGTACGCGCGCACGCCGGACGGCCCGGCGGGACGGCCGCGGATACGGGGAGTGCCTCGACGCAGGGCCGGACGACGGCCGTGCGGAGGGGTGGAGAAAGGGCGCTACGCGCCTAGCGCATTCGCTTGCTCACGAAAGACCGCTCCTCGAGGACCAGGACCCCTGGTGTGTCGAGGGGTCCGCGCTTGCCGCAGACCTCGCTGCCTGCGGCCTGGTCATCACCCGGGGCACCCCGCCACGGACGGAGGGTTGCCGGACAGCAAGCCGGGGCCGAAACGCTGTCACTCGTGACCTGTCAGGCATCCTGCCACAAGATCCACCGAACGCAAGACCCCGGTCCAGCATGTGGACCGGGGTCGGGTGGGGCACGGCCGGTTCCCCCGGGCCGTGGAGCCGGGGCGGGGCCCTGCGGCCGCGGGGCCCTGGGGCCGGGCGGTGGGCCCGTCAGAGGTTCGTGGCCCGCACCCAGCGCTCCAGCACCGCGCGCGCCGCGCCGGAGTCGATGGACTGCGCCGCCCGGTCCATGCCGGCCCGGATCTCCTCCTCCAGCGTGCCCGTACCGGGGTCCAGGGCCACCAGGGCCGCCGCCGAGTTCAGCAGGACGGCGTCGCGGACCGGGCCGGTCTCGCCGGCGAGCAGCCGTCGGGCCACGTCCGCGTTGTACGACGGGTCCCCGCCGCGCAGGGCGGAGACGTCGACCAGCTCGATGCCCACGTCCCGCGGGTCGAAGGCCCGCTCCTCGACCTTGCCCTCGCGCACCCGCCACACCCGGGACGTCGCGGTCGTGGTCAGCTCGTCCAGGCCGTCGTCGCCGCGGAAGACCAGCGCGGCGGAACCGCGCTCGGCCAGCACGCCGGCCACGATCGGGGCCACTCGCAGGTCGGCCACACCGGTGGCCTGGGCACGGACCCGCGCCGGGTTGGTGAGCGGGCCGAGGAAGTTGAACGTGGTCCGGATGCCCAGCTCCCGCCGGGCGGCGGCCACGTGCCGCAGCGCCGGGTGGAACTTCACCGCGAAGCAGAAGGTGATGCCGGCCTCCTCGGCCACCTTCGCCACCCGTGCGGGGGCGATGTCGAGGTTGACGCCGAGCTTCTCCAGCACGTCCGAGGAGCCGCTGGCGGAGGACGCGGCCCGGTTGCCGTGCTTGACCACCTTGGCGCCGGTGCCGGCCACCACCAGGGCCGACATGGTCGAGATGTTGACCGTCTTCGCGCCGTCGCCGCCCGTGCCGACGATGTCCACCGTCCGCCCGGGGACCTCGATCAGATTGGCGTGGTCGTACATGGTGCGCACGAGGCCGTTGATCTCGGCCACCGTCTCACCCTTGGCCCGCAGCGCCACGACGAAGCCGGCGATCTGGGCGTCGGTGGCCTCACCCCGCATGATCCGGTCCATCGCCCACGCGGTGTCGTCGGTGGTGAGGTCCTTGCCGGTCAGCAGGGCGTCGAGGACGGCGGGCCAGGAACGGTCCGCCACGCTGTCGCCGCCTGCCGGGGTCACAACGTTCATGGTCCGCTCCAGGGTCCACAGGTTCGGTAAGGGAAGGACCCCAGCCTATCCAGCCGATCGCCACGGCAAAGAGCCCCGTCCAGCGACTGGACGGGGCTCTTGCCGTGGCGATCGGTTTTCGGCCGACCGGGCGGCCGGCGGATCAGGGATCAGTGGTGGCCGTGGCCGGCCTGGATCTCCCGGTACTCCTCGACCGTGGCCTTCGGGATCTGGTTGCCCTCGGCGTAGAAGCCCTTGCTGAGCTTGACGCGGAGCTTCTCGATCCGGCCGACCTTGCGCTCGACGCCGTTCTCGTCGACGGCCGGGCCCAGCTCCAGCGGCTCGTACTGCTCGTGCGCCGTGAGCGTGTGCAGGCTGGCCTGCGGGAGCGGCTCGTGGACCTCGACGAACTCACCGTGCGGCAGGCGCTTGATGATGCCGGTCTCGCGACCGTGCAGCACCTTGTCCCGGTCCCGGCGCTGCAGGCCGAGGCAGATCCGCTTGGTGACGATGAAGGCGAGGACCGGGACGACGAAGAAGCCGATCCGGACGAACCACGTGATCGAGTTGATCGACAGGTGGAAGTACTGCGCGAACATGTCGTTGCCACCGCCGATGAGGAGCACGATGTACTCCGCGATCCAGGCGACACCGAACGCGGTACGGGTCGGGGCGTTGCGCGGGCGGTCCAGGATGTGGTGCTCGCGCTTGTCCCCGGTGACCCAGGACTCGATGAACGGCCACACCGCGATGGACACGAGGACCAGCGGGAAGAGCACCAGCGGGACGAACACGCCGAGCACCAGCGTGTGACCCCACAGGTTGATCTCCCAGCCGGGCATGGCACGGATCAGGCCTTCCGGCATACCCATGTACCAGTCGGGCTGCGCACCGGTGGACACGTGGTCCGGGCGGTACGGGCCGAGCGCCCAGATCGGGTTGATCGAGGCGATCGCCGCGATGGCCGCGATGACACCGAAGACCAGGAAGAAGAAGCCTCCGGCCTTGGCCATGTAGACCGGCAGCAGCGGCATGCCGACGACGTTGTTGTTCGTCCGGCCGGGGCCCGCGAACTGGGTGTGCTTGTGGTAGAAGACCAGGATCAGGTGGGCCACCAGCAGGCCCATCATGATGCCGGGCAGCAGCAGGATGTGGACCGAGTAGAACCGGGCCACGAAGTCGCCGCCGGGGAACTCGCCGCCGAAGAGGAAGAACGACAGGTACGTGCCCACGACCGGCACGGACAGGATCGCGCCCTGCATGAAGCGGACACCGGTGCCCGAGAGCAGGTCGTCCGGCAGGGAGTAACCGGTGAAGCCGGTGAACATGCCGAGGACCAGCAGCAGGAAGCCGAAGACCCAGTTGACCTCACGCGGCTTGCGGAACGCGCCGGTGAAGAAGACGCGCATCATGTGCACGATCATGCCGGCGACGAAGATCAGCGCGGCCCAGTGGTGGATCTGACGGATCAGCAGACCACCGCGGACGTCGAAGCTGATGTCGAGCGTCGAGGCGAAGGCCTCGGACATCAGGACGCCCTGCATCGGCACGTACGAGCCGTGGTAGACGACCTCGTTCATGCTCGGGTGGAAGAACAGCGTCAGGTACACACCCGTGAGGATGATGATGATGAAGCTGTAGAGGCAGATCTCACCCAGCATGAAGGACCAGTGGTCCGGGAAGATCTTGCGCATGTTGGCCTTGGCCAGGCTGTAGATGCCCAGCCGGCCGTCCGCCCAGTCGGCCACGCGCTCGCCGCGCGGTGCCTTGCGCTGGTTGTTGTCACTGGTGCTCATCCGCGCTCCCAGAATGCAGGACCGACGGGCTCTTCGAAGTCGCCGAGCGCCTCGAGGAATCCTTCAGAGTTCACGCCGATGCGCAGCTGCGGCAGGGCGTGACCGGCCGGGCCGAAAATGACTCGGGCGCCGTCGGAGAGGTCGAAGGTGGACTGGTGGCACGGGCAGAGCACGTGGTGCGTCTGCTGCTCGTACAGGCTGATCGGGCAGCCGACGTGGGTGCAGATCTTGGAGTAGGCCACGATCCCGTCGTGGGACCACTCCAGTTCCTTCTTGTCCTTGATGTCCTCCGGCTGGAGCCGGACGATCATCAGGGCCGCCTTGGCGATCTGGGTCTGGAAGTCGTGCTGGTCCTCCTCCAGGCCCTCGGGCATGGCGAAGGTCAGCGAACCCACGGCGACGTCCTCGGGACGCAGCGGCTCCATCGTGTTCTGGTTGATGAGCAGCTTGCCCTTGGCCCACATGGTGTGGCGCAGCTTGTCCTCGGGCAGCGGGCCCAGGTCGCGCAGCAGGACCACGCCGGAGAGCGGCACCAGGGCCAGCGCGCCGAACATGGTGTTGCGGATCAGCTTGCGCCGGCCGATCGCCGACTCCTGCGCACCCTCGGCGAAGTCCTGCATGACCTTCGCCTTGACCTCGGGAGAGGCCTCGATCGGGTGACGGTCGTCGGCGACCTCGACGTCGGACATCAGGGTGCGGGCCCAGTGGACCGCGCCCGCGCCGATGCAGAACAGGGCCGCGCCCAGGGTCAGGCCCAGGGCGAAGTTGAGCGCGCTCACCTTCCCCAGCGGGAAGATGTACACGATCTTGTCGACCGGGATGGTCACGTAGGCGGCGATGAAGCAGATCGTCGCCAGCATCGAGATCGTGAAGAGCATCGCGACCGTGCGCTCGGAGCGCCGGGCCGCCCGGTCGTCGATGTCCTGGATGCGCGGCTTGTGGGCCGGCAGGCCGGGGTCGGCGAACGGGTCGTCCGCGACCGCTACACCACCGTGGTGGGCGGCACCCTGCTCGCTCGGCAGGTGCTTGTCTTCGGGAATGTCTTGGCTACTCATGACTTCTTGGCCTTAGCGGTGTGGGCCGCGACCCAGACGGCGACAGCGATCAGCGCACCCAGACCGAAGATCCAGCCGAACAGGCCCTCGGAGACGGGGCCCAGGCCACCGAGCTTCAGGCCGCCGGGGTTGTCCGAGTACGGGCCGTTCACGTGCTGGAGGTACGCGATGATGTCCTTCTTCTGCTTCTCCGGCATCGTGCTGTCGGGGAAGGAGGGCATGTTCTGCGGGCCGGTGAGCATGGCCTCGTAGACGTGCTTCGGCGTGACGTCCTCAAGGTTGGGGGCGTACTTGCCGTGCGTCAGCGCACCGCCCTCACCGGTGAAGTTGTGGCACTGGGCGCAGTTGTTGCGGAACAGCTCACCACCGTTGGCGACGTCGGCGCCCGCCGGGTCGTACTGCTTGGCGTTCGGCGTGATCGGGCCGGCGCCGAGGGAGGCGATGTACGCGGCCAGCTGGTCGGTCTGCGCCTGGGAGTAGACGACCGGCTTCTTCGGCACCTGGGCGCCGGGCTGCTGGGCGGGCATGCGGCCCGTGCTCACCTGGAAGTCGACGGCGGCGGAGCCGACGCCCACCAGGCTCGGGCCGTCAGAGGAACCCTGACCGCCGGTTCCGTGGCAGCTTGCGCAGCCCACGGCGTACAGCTTCTTGCCCTCCTCGATGGCGAGGGACTGGGCGGTTTCATCGGCCTGCGCCTTGCCCGCGGGGGCGAAGGCGGCGTACAGCCCCCCAGTGGCCGCCAGCGCGAGGAGTAGAACGACGACCGCCGCCAGCGGATGGCGTCGTCGTGCGGAGAGCTTTTTCACGGATTACCCCGGTGTCAGGATCTTCTGCGTCGGTGTTTCTGGATGGAGTGCCGGGCCGGGCCCGGCGACGTGTTCGCTACTTGATCAGGTAGATCGTGGCGAAGAGGCCGATCCAGACGACATCGACGAAGTGCCAGTAGTAGGACACGACGATGGCCGACGTGGCCTGTTCGTGGGTGAACCTCTTGGCCGCGTACGTCCGGCCGAGGACCAGCAGGAAGGCGATGAGACCGCCCGTCACGTGCAGACCGTGGAAGCCGGTGGTCAGGTAGAACACCGTGCCGTACGGGCCGGACGAGAGGGACATGCCCTCGTGCTTGACCAGCTCGGTGTACTCGAACACCTGGCCGCCGATGAAGATCGCACCCATGACGAACGTGATGATGAACCACGTCCGGAGCTTCTTCACGTCACCGCGCTCGGCGGCGAAGACGCCGAGCTGGCAGGTGAGGGAGGAGAGCACCAGGATCGTGGTGTTCGTCGCCGAGAACGGAAGGTTCAGGAAGTCAGCCTGACTCTTCCAGTACTCGGCGCCCGTCACCGATCGCAGGGTGAAGTACATCGCGAAGAGGGCCGCGAAGAACATCAGCTCGGAACTCAACCAGATGATGGTTCCGACGCTGACGAGGTTCGGTCGGTTGACCGTCGGGTGCGCGTGCCCGGTATCTACTGTCGTTGCTGTCGCCACGACCGACATTATGTCGGTCGCTTATCCCGCCCTCACCCCGGGGGGTGCCGTTCGGAGTGTCCGGGGGGTGTGCACTGCCCGAACGGCCCATCAGCAGGGCGGACCCGAGGGTGCGCGAACCGATGTTGACAACGCGTCCGGAGGAGTAGCATCCCGCGCAAGATTTCCTGACGCGTGGAGGAAACAATGCGGGCGACGGCGAGGGTTCTGGTCTACAGCGACGACGCGAACACGCGGGAGCAGGTGCGGCTGGCGTCCGGGCGCAGGCCCGCGGCGGACGTGCCACCGGTGGAGTTCGTGGAGTGCGCGACGCTGCCCGCCGTGCTCAAGGAGCTGGAGCTGGGCGGGATCGACCTGTGCGTGCTGGACGGCGAGGCCGTGCCGGCGGGCGGCATGGGCGTGTGCCGGCAGATCAAGGACGAGGTCTTCCGCTGCCCGCCGGTGCTGCTGCTCATGGGACGCCCGCAGGACGCCTGGCTGGCCACCTGGAGCCGCGCGGACGCCGCGGTGACCCTTCCGGTGGACCCGGTGGAGTTCGCGGACGCCCTGGCGGGCCTGCTGCGCAAGCGGCTGGCGAACGCGGCCTGACCGCGCCGGCCGGTACGGGCACGGCCGGCCGGCCCGGGGCCTTCCCCCGGGCCGGCCGGTGCCCGGCTCAGATCTGCGGTCGCAGGCGCGTGACGTCGACCGGACTGCGTCCGTCCTGGGTGCCCTTGAGCAGGGCGCTGCCCTCGCGCCAGTCCTTCCAGTCCAGGTTCCAGTCGCCGTAGCCGTTGCCGAAGGGGTCCATCTCCTCACCGATGCTGTTGACGACGGTGACGAGGTCGCCCTCGGTGATGTTCTCGTAGAACCACGCGGCGTTGCCGGTGCTCATGCCCGTGCAGCCGTGGCTGACGTTCGCGTAGCCGTGGGAGTCGATGGACCACGGTGCCGCGTGCACGTATTCACCACTCCAGGTGACCCGGGTCGCGTAGTAGACGGGCAGGTTGTAGTACTCGCTGCCGCCGATGCCGACCGTGTCCCCGCGCATCCGCACGTAGTACTGCTTGCCGAGCACCACCTTGACGCCGTTGCGGGTGGAGAAGCCGGGCTTGCCCGTGGTCACCGGAATGGTGTTGATCACTTCTCCGTTGCGCTTGAACGTGAGGTAGTGCGCGGAGGCGTCGGTGATCACCTCCACCCGGTCGCCGATCTCCAGGGTCAGCGGCTTGGCCGCGGCGCCGTAGAGGTGGTCGCCGATCCGGATGCCCTCCAGATTGCTCCGTACGGAGACGGTGGAGTGCGCGGGCCAGTAGTCCTTCGGGCGGAAATGCAGCCGGGTGTCGTCGACCCAGTACCAGGAGCCCTCCACCGGACGCGGTTTGACGTCGACCACCAGGGCGCGTTCGACCACGGCGCGGGCGGCCTTGTCCTTGACGGGCTCGTTGAGCTCGGCCGTGAGGGGCTGTCCGACACCGTATTTGCCCGCGTCCGGGCCGAATTCGACGTTGAGGACCTTGTGGGCCGGTGCGGTCTCGAACGTCAGCGTGCGCTGCCCCGGGGCGCCCCGCTCGTTCTCCGTGCTCACGGTGACCGTGTAGCGCACGCCGGCCGCGAGCGGCGCGGTGCTGTGCCAGCGGTCGCCCCGGGCGGAGAGCTCGCCCGCCAGGCGCCGTCCGTGGGTGTCCACGGCGGTGACGTCCGTGATACGGGTCCCGCTCCCGGTGCCCTTCACGGAGACTTCCAGCGGCCGGTCGGGGTCGACGGGGCGGGACCCCGCGGCCTGGTTGAAGGCGACCTGATCGGCCGCGTCGTACGGACGGGCGGACAGCGGGTGGTCGCCGGACCCGCATGCGGTGACGCCGGCCCCGAGGGACGCGACCAGCATGGCGCAGCTGAGTACCGTCCAAAGACGCGGAGAGTGCTTCATGGAGGCAACGCTATGAAGGTATGACGACTACTGCGCGCGGGGTGACTGCAAACGAGGGGCCCGGACTCCTCCGAAGAGGTGTCCGGGCCCCTGTCTCACTGCTCGGCCGCGGTGGCCGTCGTGGACCTGCCGGTCCTACTGGTTCTGGTTCTCACCGCGGTAGTACTCGTACACCCAGCCCCACAGGCCGATCAGGATGATCGGGGCCGAGAAGTACATCAGCCACCAGCCGAAGACGACGGCCATGAAGGCGAGCGCGCCACCGATCGCCAGCGAGAGCGGCTGCCAGCTGTGCGGGGAGAAGAACCCCAGCTCGCCCGCCTCGTCGGCGACGTCGGCCTCCAGGTTGTCCTGGGCCATCTCGTCCACTCGCGCGGCCGTGAAGGCCAGGTAGTAGCCGATCATGGCGCTCAGGCCGAAGGCCAGCGCGAGCGCGGTGGTTCCGACCGGCTCCTTCGACCAGACGCCGTACACGACGGTCATGATCAGGATGAAGACGGAGAGCCAGAGGAACATCCTGCCCTGGATCTTCACTTGCCGGCCTCCTTGCCACCGGTGACGGCCTTGTTGTCAGCGCCGTGGTCCAACAGGTGGTCCAGCGCGGCGATCTCCGGGTGGTGGAGGTCGAACGCCGGGGATTCCGACCGGATGCGCGGCAGGGTGAGGAAGTTGTGCCGCGGGGGCGGGCAGGACGTCGCCCACTCCAGCGAGCGGCCGTAGCCCCACGGGTCGTCGACCTCGATCTTCTTGCCGTACTTCGCCGTCTTCCAGACGTTGTACATGAACGGCAGGAAGGACAGGCCGAGGACGAACGAGCTGATCGTCGAGATCGTGTTCAGCGTGGTGAAGCCGTCGGCGGCCAGGTAGTCCGCGTAACGGCGCGGCATGCCCTCGGCGCCCAGCCAGTGCTGGACCAGGAACGTGCCGTGGAAGCCGATGAACAGCGTCCAGAAGGTGATCTTGCCCAGGCGCTCGTCCAGCATCTTGCCCGTGAACTTCGGCCACCAGAAGTGGAAGCCGGCGAACATCGCGAACACCACGGTGCCGAAGACGACGTAGTGGAAGTGCGCGACGACGAAGTACGAGTCGGAGACGTGGAAGTCCAGCGGCGGCGAGGCCAGGATGACGCCGGTCAGACCACCGAAGGTGAACGTGACCAGGAAGCCGATCGTCCAGAGCATCGGGGTCTCGAAGGACAACGAGCCCTTCCACATGGTGCCGATCCAGTTGAAGAACTTCACACCGGTCGGGACCGCGATCAGGAAGGTCATGAAGGAGAAGAACGGCAGCAGCACACCACCGGTGACGTACATGTGGTGGGCCCACACGGTCACGGAGAGACCGGCGATCGCGATCGTCGCGGCGATCAGACCGATGTAACCGAACATCGGCTTGCGCGAGAAGACCGGGATGATCTCGGAGACGATGCCGAAGAACGGCAGCGCGATGATGTACACCTCAGGATGTCCGAAGAACCAGAAGAGGTGCTGCCACAGCAGTGCTCCACCGTTCGACGCGTCGAACACGTGGGCGCCGAACTTGCGGTCCGCCTCCAGCGCGAAGAGCGCGGCGGCGAGCACCGGGAAGGCGAGCAGGACCAGGACACCGGTCAGCAGCACGTTCCAGGTGAAGATCGGCATGCGGAACATCGTCATGCCCGGAGCGCGCATGCAGATGATCGTGGTGATGAAGTTGACCGAGCCGAGGATCGTGCCGAAGCCGGAGAAGGCCAGACCCATGATCCACATGTCGGCGCCGATGCCCGGCGAGCGGACCGCGTCCGACAGCGGGGCGTAGGCGAACCAGCCGAAGTCGGCGGCGCCGTTCGGCGTCAGGAAGCCGGCCACCGCGATGGTCGAGCCGAAGAGGTACAGCCAGTACGCGAACATGTTCAGCCGCGGGAACGCCACGTCGGGCGCGCCGATCTGCAGCGGCATGATCCAGTTCGCGAATCCGGCGAACAGCGGCGTCGCGAACATCAGCAGCATGACGGTGCCGTGCATCGTGAACGCCTGGTTGAACTGCTCGTTCGACATGATCTGCGTGCCCGGGCGGGCAAGCTCGGCGCGCATGAACAGAGCCATGACGCCGCCGATGAGGAAGAAGACGAACGAGGTGACCAGGTAGAGCGTGCCGATCGTCTTGTGGTCGGTGGTGGTCAGCCACTTCACGACCACGTTGCCGGGCTGCTTGCGCCGTACCGGCAGCTCGTTCTCGTAAGAGGCTTCAGCTGCCGCGGCACCCTGAGGTTCGTTGAGGATGCTCACAGTTTGTTCGTCTCCGCGTTACGGGCCGGGTCGGTCTGCTTGATGCCGGCCGGGAGGAAGCCGGTCTGCCCCTTCTCGGCCAGCTCCTTGAGGTGCTTCTGGTACTCCTCGGGAGAGACGACCTTGACGTTGAAGAGCATCCGGGAGTGGTCCACGCCGCACAGCTCGGCGCACTTGCCCATGAAGACGCCCTCTTGGTTCGGGGTGACCTCGAAGACGTTGGTGTGGCCCGGGATGACGTCCTGCTTGAACAGGAAGGGGACCACCCAGAAGGAGTGGATGACGTCGTTGGACGACAGGATGAAGCGGACCTTCTCCCCCTTGGGGAGGTAGAGGGTCGGGCCGGGCCAGCCCTTCTCGGCGTTCACGTCCGCCGGGGTGCCCTTCTCGTAGACGCCCTCGGCGCCCTTCGGGAAGTCCTTGGTGAACCGGTCCGGGATGGACTCCAGGCCCTTCGGAGTCGCGCCGCCCTTCGGGGTGGCCGCGTCGCCGTCGACGTTCTCGATGTAGTTGAAGCCCCAGCTCCACTGGAAGCCCACCACGTTGATGGTGTGCTTCGGCTGCGCCGAGAGGGACAGCAGCTTCGACTCGTCACGCGCGGTGAAGTAGAAGAGCACCGAGACGATGATGAGCGGGACCACGGTGTACAGCGCCTCGATGGGCATGTTGTACCGGGTCTGCGGAGGGACCTCCACCTTGGTGCGGCTGCGCCGGTGGAAGGCGACGCTCCACATGATCAGGCCCCAGACCAGGATGCCCGTGACCAGAGCGGCTGCCCACGACCCCTGCCACAGGGAGAGGATGCGCGGCGCCTCCTCGGTGACCGGGTCGGGCATTCCGAGGCGGGGGAAGTCTTTATATGTGCAACCAGTGGCGGTCGCCAGGACCGCGCCCGCAGTCAGCGCCTGCAGCAGCTTCCGCCGCATCGGGCGCCGCGGCGAGCGGTCGGAGCCGTAGGGACTCACGTAGCGCCTTCCCGAGAGTCTCGGCCCGCGCGACCGGCTGCGGCCGTCTTGCGTGTCGGTCGCCGGCCCTGACGCGGGCAGGGGTTTGGATGTTTATGCGGACCAAACCCTACTGGACGCTATTTGGGGTCGCGCGGGGAGGGTGCCCAACGCGCCGCTACTGCCCCCGAAGGGGTGGCTCGGCCGTACGGGGGACGGCTCCGACGCCCCGGAACGGCGGGCTCCGGCGACCGCCTGACGGGGTCTGAGGCCGTGGCGGGCCGGTGCCCGGGAGAGGGCGGCGGGGCCCGCGGCGCGGCCGCCGCGGGGCACCTGACCTGCCGTGCCCTACCGTGACGGAATGCCGTACTTCGACGTCGCGTCCGCAGCTCCGCTCCATCCGGTCGCCCGACAGGCCCTGCTCGCCTCGCTGGACGAGGGCTGGGCCGACCCGGCGCGCCTGTACCGGGAGGGCCGGCGGGCCCGGCTGCTGCTGGACGCGGCGCGGGAGGCGGCGGCGGAGGCGGTGGGCTGCCGGCCCGACGAACTCGTCTTCACTCCTTCGGGGACGCACGCGGTTCACTCGGCCGTCGCCGGGGCGCTGGCCGGGCGGCGCCGGGTCGGCGGTCATCTGGTCGTGTCGGCGGTCGAGCACAGTTCGGTGCTGCACGCGGCCGAGAGCCACGCGGCGGCCGGCGGGAGCGTGAGCACGGTCGCGGTGTCGCGGACCGGGGCGGTCTCGGCGGCGGACTGGGCGCGGGCACTGCGCCCGGACACCGCGCTGGCGTGCCTGCAGTCGGCCAACCACGAGGTGGGCACCGTGCAGCCGGTGGCGGAGGTGGCCGAGGTGTGCGCGGCGGCCGGGGTGCCGCTGCTGGTCGACGCCGCGCAGTCGCTGCCGTGGGAGAAGGTGCCGGAGGGCTGGTCGCTGGCGGCGGCCAGTGCCCACAAGTGGGGCGGCCCGCCCGGGGTCGGACTGCTGGCGGTGCGCAAGGGTGTCCGGTTCTCGCCCCAAGGACCCGCCGACGAACGGGAGTCGGGCCGCGTCCCCGGTTTCCCCAACCTGCCGGCCGTGGTGGCCGCCGCGGCCTCGCTGCGGGCGGTGCGGGCCGAGGCGCAGGAGGAGGCGCGGCGGCTGCGGGTCCTGGTGGACCGGCTGCGCCGGCGGGTGGCCCGGCTGGTCCCGGACGTGGAGGTGGTCGGCGACCCCGACCGGCGGCTGCCGCACCTGGTGACGTTCTCCTGCCTCTACGTCGACGGCGAGACCTTGCTGCACGAGCTGGACCGGGCGGGCTTCTCGGTCTCGTCGGGTTCGTCGTGCACCAGCTCGACGCTGACGCCGAGCCATGTGCTGCGGGCGATGGGGGTGCTGTCGGAGGGGAACGTACGGGTGTCGCTGCCGACCGGTACGACGGCGGCGGAGGTCAACGCGTTCCTGGAGGTGCTGCCGGGGGTGGTGGCCGGGGTCCGGGAGCGGCTGGGCGTCCCGACGGAACCGGTGGCCGAGCCGGTGGCGGAGACGGTGGAGGTCGACGCGGTGGGGCTGCGGTGCCCGCAGCCGGTGATCGAGCTGGCCCGGGCGATCGGGGGCGTGCGGGTCGGCGGCGTGGTCACGGTCCTGTCGGACGACGAGGTGGCCCGCCTGGACATCCCGGCGTGGTGCTCCCTGAGGGGCCACGCCTACCTGGGCGAAGCCCCTGTTCCGGGGAGCCGGGCGGCGGCGTACCGGGTACGGCGCACGGTCTGACCCCACCGGGCGGGACCGCCCCCGGCCCGACCCGACCCGGCCCGCCCCGAACCGCTGCCCGTCCCGGGCCCGTCCGCTGCGCGAACCCTTCCCCACCGAGCCGGGGCTCCGCCCCGGCCCTGCGGGCGCCCCGCGCGGCGTTCGCGGCGCGGGGTGCGGGGTGCGGGGGCGAAGTCCCCGAGACGCGGGTGCGGAGCGGCCGAGGGGTGCCGGGCGGGGTCCCGGCACCCGGGGGCGGCAGGGTCAGTGCGGCAGGTGCGCCTGGACCTCGGCCGCGGCGTCGTCCCCGTAGGCCTTGGTGAAACGCTCCATGAAGTGCGCCCGCGCCAGGGTGTACTCCTGGGTGCCCAGGGTCTCGATGACCAGGGTCGCCAGCATGCAGCCGACCTGCGCGGCCCGCTCCAGGCCGACGCCCCAGCCGAGGCCCGTCAGGAAGCCGGCGCGGAAGGCGTCGCCGACGCCGGTCGGGTCGACCTTGGCCGTCTCCTCGGGGCAGCCGACCACGATCGGCTCCTCGCCCTTGCGCTCGATCTTCACGCCGCGCGAGCCCAGCGTGGTCACCCGCGTGCCGACCTTGCCGAGGATCTCCTCGTCGGTCCAGCCGGACTTCGACTCGATCAGGCCCTTCTCGTACTCGTTCGAGAAGAGGTACGTCGCGCCCTCCATCAGGGTGCGGATGTTCTCGCCGTCCATGCGGGCGATCTGCTGCGAGAAGTCGGCCGCGAACGGGATGCCCCGGGTCCGGCACTCCTCGGTGTGGCGCAGCATCGCCTCGGGGTCGTCCGCGCCGATCAGGACGAGGTCCAGCCCGCCGACCCGGTCCGCGACCGCCTTCAGCTCGATCAGCCGGGCCTCGCTCATGGCGCCGGTGTAGAAGGAGCCGATCTGGTTGTGGTCCCGGTCCGTGGTGCACACGAAGCGGGCGGTGTGCAGCACCTCGGAGATCCGCACGGAGGCGGTGTCCACGCCGTGCCGGTCGAGCCACGCCCGGTACTCGTCGAAGTCGTAGCCGGCGGCGCCGACCAGGATGGGCCGGATGCCCAGCTGGCCCATGCCGAAGCAGATGTTCGGGCCGACACCGCCCCGGCGCACGTCGAGGTTGTCGACCAGGAAGGAGAGGGAGACCGTGTGCAGCTGGTCCGCGACCAGCTGGTCGGCGAAGCGGCCGGGGAAGGTCATGAGGTGGTCGGTGGCGATGGAGCCGGTGACTGCGATACGCACGGCGTGGATGCTCCTGCGAGGGGCGGCGAAAGGACATTCAACGCTACCCGGTCCGGGGCCCTCCGGCCGACCACCCGAAACTACCCCGTAGTAGACCTTTCTTCGCACCCGCCCGCTGCCTACGGTGCCCTCATGACCTACACCGACGGTTTCGGCTACTCAGGTTTCGCCACGCTCCTCGGCGACTGCGCCCGGATGGCGCCCCACTGGACGGTCCCGGCCGATCCCCGGCCGCCCCGGGTGGAGCCCTCGCAGATCCACGGGATCAGCATTCCCCCGGCCTCGGCCCGGATGATCGCGGGCACGGCGCAGTACGGCGACGGGGGCGGCGAGTAGCCGAGCGACCGGGCCCCGCCCCCTCCCCGGCCCCTCCCCGGCCCCTCCCCGGCCCCTCGGGAACCGTCCGCGCGTCCGCCACGTCACACCCGCGTCACGCACACGGGCGAGACAGGCGAAGGAGCGATGCGGTGACCAGCGAGCAGCAGCACACCAGCCCACGTCCCCAGCACCGGCGGCGGCGGAACTGGGCGGTCGGCTCGATCGCGGCGGCCGTACTGGTGGCCGGGGGCGGTACGGCGTACTGGGCGTCCTCGGCCTACGGCGGCAGCGGCGGGCGTACGGAGGCGGGCCAGGCCTCGGCGTCGTTGCGGGCGCCGGGGACGGCCGGGTCCGACGCCCCCTCGGCGCCCGGGATCGCGCCGGGCGAGCCCGACCCGTCCGGCGGCGGGGTGACGTACGAGGCGACCGGGCCGCTCCCGCAGGGCCCGAAGAGCTCGCCCCGGTTCAAGGCGGACGGCGAGGTGACCCGGGAGGAGGTGGCCCGGCTGGCGGCCGCGCTCGGGATCCAGGGCGAGCCGCGGCTCTCGGGCGAGCAGTGGCAGGCCGGTGAGGTCCGGGACTCCTCGGGCCCGCGCCTGACGGTGACCCGCAAGGCGCCGGGCACCTGGACGTACACGCACTTCCAGCTGGGCGGGGACAACTGCCAGAAGGGCAAGGACAGCTGCGGCCCCGTGGCACCCCCGGAGGGCGGTCCCGGCAAGGCGGTCCCGGAGGAGGCCGCGAAGAAGGCCGCGGCCCCGGTGCTGGCCGCGGTCGGCCAGTCCGGCGCGGCCCTGGACGCGCGCCTGACGCAGGGCGCGGTCCGGGTGGTGACGGCCGACCCGGTGATCGGCGGGCTGCCCACGCAGGGCTGGTCCACCCGGATCAGTGTGGGCGCGGACGGCCAGGTGGTCGGCGGCAACGGCGAGCTGAAGGCCCCGGTCACCGCGGGCCAGGCCGAGATCGTGTCCGCGGAGGAGGCGCTGAAGCGGCTGAACGCCCGTTCCGCCCCGGCCCGGAGCCCCGAGCCGAGCGGCTGCGCGACGTCGGTGCCGCTGGAGCCGGACACCCCGGTCGGCTCCGGCGACCCCTTGCCGTGCAACCCGGACCCGCGTCCGATGAAGCCGCCGCGGGCCGAGCAGGTGCGCTCCGCGGTGGTGGGCCTGGCCCCGGGGACGGTGGACGGCGCGCGCGGGCTGGTGCCGGCGTGGCTGTTCGAGGTGGCGGGCAAGGGCGGCGGCCCGGCGCACACGGTGGCGCAGCCGGCGCTGGCGGAGCCGGCCGGCGAAGGGGCGGGGACCGTGCCGGGGTTCTCGTACAGCGACACCGACCGGAAGCTGACGGTGAACTTCTGGGGCGGGGTGTGCAGCGACTACGGCCTGGAGGTGCGCGAGAGCCCGCAGGCGGTCATGGTGAGGATCGTCGACACCCCGAGGGAGCCGGGCCGGGCCTGCATCCTGATCGCCCAGGAGATGTCCCTGACGGCGACGCTCCAGCAGCCGCTGGGCGAGCGCAAGGTGATCGACGCGAAGACGGCGAAGGAGCTGCCGCGGCAGTCGTAGCGGGGGGACATGCGAGGGGCCCCGGCCGGACGACGAACGTCCGGCCGGGGCCCTCGTGCTGCCGCTGCCGCTCGACGGCGGCTGCGGCCTAGCTGAACGAGTCGCCGCAGGCGCAGGAGCCGGTGGCGTTCGGGTTGTCGATCGTGAAGCCCTGCTTCTCGATGGTGTCGACGAAGTCGATGGAGGCGCCGCCCAGGTACGGGGCGCTCATCCGGTCGGTGACGACCTTCACGCCGTCGAAGTCCTTGACCACGTCGCCGTCGAGGGACCGCTCGTCGAAGAAGAGCTGGTAGCGCAGGCCCGAGCAGCCGCCGGGCTGAACGGCGACCCGCAGCGCCAGGTCGTCCCGGCCTTCCTGCTCCAGCAGGGCCTTGACCTTGGCGGCGGCGGCGTCGGACAGGAGGATGCCGTCGCTCACAGTGGTCTTGTCGTCCTGAACGGACATCTGCATTCACTCCCGAAGTGGGGCGGCTCCCCGCCGGGGCAGGGAAACGTCGGACTCTTGCCGTCGGCTGCAACCGACGCGGCCGCGGATTCATTCCGGGCCTGACGCTTGTTTCAGACATTCATGCTCGCACACCGGGGCGTGGCGGTGGAGCCTCGCTGGGAGCGCGGGCGAATTCGTCACATCGACACGATCGGGCATCGTCAAACTGACGTGAAGCGGCTATGATAGATAGCGTCAATTAGACGAGAAGTCGAATCCTTCCTGGACCGGCCAGGACCGAAGTCTCGTAGTCGCGGAACAGAAAGGGTGCGTGTCGTGACCACCGCCCAGCCTTTGGACGTCCAGCCGACGCCCCTCGCCCTGCTGCTGCTCGGCCGCGAGGCCGACCCCAAGAGCGAGCGCGGCGTGGAGTGCCCCGGTGACCTGCCCTCGCCGTCCGACCCGGACCTGGTGGCGCGTGCCCGGGCGGCCAAGGACAAGCTCGGGGACAAGGTCTTCATCCTGGGCCACCACTACCAGCGCGACGAGGTCATCGAGTTCGCGGACGTCACCGGCGACTCGTTCAAGCTCGCCCGCGACGCCGCCGCCAAGCCGGAGGCCGAGTACATCGTCTTCTGCGGCGTGCACTTCATGGCCGAGTCGGCGGACATCCTGACCTCGGACGACCAGAAGGTGGTCCTGCCGGACCTGGCCGCCGGCTGCTCCATGGCGGACATGGCGACCGCCGAGCAGGTCGCCGAGTGCTGGGACGTGCTGACCGAGGCCGGGATCGCCGACGTCACCGTGCCCGTCTCGTACATGAACTCCTCGGCCGACATCAAGGCCTTCACCGGCAAGCACGGCGGCACGATCTGTACGTCGTCCAACGCGAAGAAGGCCCTGGACTGGGCCTTCGAGCAGGGCGAGAAGGTGCTCTTCCTGCCGGACCAGCACCTGGGCCGCAACACCGCGGTGCGCGACATGGGCATGTCCCTGGACGACTGCGTCGTCTACAACCCGCACAAGCCGAACGGCGGCCTGACCGCCGAGCAGCTGCGCGGCGCGAAGATGATCCTGTGGCGGGGCCACTGCTCGGTGCACGGCCGGTTCAACCTGGACTCGGTCAACGACGTGCGCGCGCGGATCCCGGGCGTGAACGTGCTGGTCCACCCCGAGTGCAAGCACGAGGTCGTGGCTGCCGCGGACTACGTCGGCTCGACCGAGTACATCATCAAGACGCTGGAGGCGGCCCCGGCCGGCTCGAAGTGGGCGATCGGCACCGAGCTGAACCTGGTCAAGCGCCTGGCGAATCGTTTCGCTGCCGAGGACAAGGAAGTCGTCTTCCTCGACCGCACGGTCTGCTTCTGCTCGACCATGAACCGCATCGACCTCCCGCACCTGGTGTGGACCCTGGAGTCCCTCGCCGAGGGCACCCTGGTCAACCGGATCCAGGTCGACAAGGAGACCGAGAGCTTCGCGAAGCTGGCCCTGGAGCGGATGCTGGCCCTCCCGTAGGGCCCGCCGATGCCGGCCCTCCCGCAGGGCCCGCCGCGACGGACGGAAGAAGGGGCGCCTCCCGCACCGGGGGCGCCCCTGCCGGGTCCCGTCCTGGTGCGGCGCGTACCGCGTCCGCAGTACGCCCGGCCGGCCCCGGCTACTCCGCGCGCGGGCGCACCAGTCCCGATTCGTACGCGATGACCACCAGTTGCGCCCGGTCGCGGGCGCCCAGCTTGGCCATCGCGCGGTTCACGTGCGTCTTGACGGTCAGCGGGCTGACCTCCAGCCGGCCGGCGATCTCGTCGTTGGACATCCCGGCGGCGACGAGGACGAGCACCTCGCGCTCCCGGCCGGTCAACGCGGCCAGCCGCTCGGCGTGCAGGGCGCCGGCCACCGGCCCGTCGGCGGCGTCCGCTCCCCCGCCCTGCGCGAGGAAGCTGGCGATGAGGCCCTTGGTCGCGGCCGGGGACAGCAGGGCGTCGCCGGCGGCGGCGATCCGGATCGCGTTCAGCAGTTCGTCCGGCTCGGCGCCCTTGCCGAGGAAGCCGGACGCCCCGGCGCGCAGCGCCTGGACGACGTACTCGTCCACCTCGAAGGTCGTCAGCATCACCACGCGGACGCCGGCCAGCTCCGGATCGGCGCTGATCATCCGGGTGGCGGCCAGGCCGTCCGTGCCGGGCATCCGGATGTCCATGAGCACGACGTCGGCCCGCCGTTCGCGGGCGAGCGCGAAGGCCTGCGCGCCGTCCGAGGCCTCGCCCACCACCTGCATGTCGGGCTCGGAGTCGACCAGCACCTTGAAGGCACTGCGCAGCAGCGCCTGGTCGTCGGCGAGCAGCACCCTGATGGGCACCGGCGCCCGTGCGCCGGACGCCGGCGCCGCGCTGCTCGCTGCCACGGAGGTCTCTTCCACGGCACCAGAGCGTACGTCGCCGCGCGCGGGCGCGGCCGCCGCGGGTGCTCAGCCCAGCGCGAGGGCGATGAGCACGGTGGTGGTGGCGACCTCGGCGAGGGCGCCGAAGACGTCCCCGGTGACCCCGCCGAAGCGGCGTACGCAGCGGCGCAGCAGCAGCTCGGCCGCGCCGAGGGCGGCGAGGACCGCGGCGGCGTGGTGG
>NZ_JAJAUY010000084.1 GCF_020532625.1 Streptomyces antimicrobicus
CCCGAGGGTGCCCGGCCCGGGGCGGGCCGGGAGTCCGGCGGTGCCCGGCCGGACGAGGTGGCGCCGCCGGAGGAGGTGCCGGTGGCCCGGCCCGCCTTCCGCCCGGTGACCATCCGCACCGCCCGGGACGCCGTGGCCACGGCCGCGCTCTACCTGCGCTGGCTCGGCTTCCAGGACGTACGGCAGCCCGACGCGCGCCCGGCCCCGGCCACGAGCGCCGTGGACCTGCGGGCCCCCGGGCTCGTCGCCCAGGTCGACCCGACCACCGCGCCGGCCGGGCTGCGCGCGGTCGAGTGCGTCTGGCTCAACGGGCTGACGGCGCCCTCCCCCGGGATCTGCGTGTACTTCTCGCTGGCCGGCTACACGGCGGCGGCCCGGACCCGCGCGGACGAGCTGGGGATACCGCTGTTCGTCATGGACCTCACCGGCATGCCGCAGCCGCTCAACGACCCGGCGGACGCACTGGTCGAACGCGGGGCCTAGGCTGACCGGACGAGCGGTGCGCGGCGTGCGCCGAGCGCGCCCGCCGGCCGCACCCGCTCGCCGCCCTGCCTTCCCCGTGTCGAGGAGTGACTTCTCGTGAGCCTGTACGACATCCCGCTGACCAGCCTGTCCGACGAGCCGACCAGCCTGGCCGCCTACAAGGGCAAGGTCGTCCTGGTGGTGAACACCGCCTCCCAGTGCGGGCTCACCCCGCAGTACTCGGGCCTGGCCCGGCTGCAGTTCAAGTACGCCGAGAAGGGCTTCACGGTGGTCGGGGTGCCGTGCAACCAGTTCGGCGGCCAGGAGCCCGGCACGGCGGAGGACATCCAGACCTTCTGCGCGTCCGGCTTCGGCGTCACCTTCCCCATGCTGGAGAAGACCGAGGTCAACGGGGAGCACCGGCACCCGCTGTACCAGGAGCTGGTGAAGACCCCGGACGCCGACGGCGAGGCCGGGGACATCCAGTGGAACTTCGAGAAGTTCCTGATCTCCCCCGCCGGCGAGGTCGTGGCCCGCTTCCGCCCGCGCACCGAGCCGGAGTCCCCCGAGGTCGTCGCGGCGATCGAGGCGCACCTGCCGGCCTGAGCCGTCGGGCCGAGCGGTGCGCCCCGGCCGTCGGGCCGACCGTCGGACTGCCGGGCCCATGAGCGGGCCCGGCACCCGCGGGGGGGCGGCGGAGACCGGTAAGGGGAGACCAGGAGGGGAAGGTCAGAGGGGAGGTCAGGAGGGGGAGGTCAGGAGGGGGAGGTCAGTTGACCTGCCGCTCCCGTCCCGCCCAGTACGGCTCGCGCAGCTTGAACTTCTGGATCTTGCCCGTGGCCGTGCGCGGGATCACGTCGCGGAACTCCACCGACGTCGGCGCCTTGTAGCCGGCCATCCGCTCCTTGCAGTGCGCGATGATGTCGGCCTCCGCCGCGCTCGCGCCCTCGGCGAGCACCACCAGCGCCTTGATCGTCTCGCCCCACTTCTCGTCGGGCACGCCGATCACGGCCACCTCCGCGACCGCCGGATGGCTGAAGATCACGTCCTCCACCTCGATCGAGGACACGTTCTCGCCGCCCGTGATGATCACGTCCTTCTTCCGGTCCGAGATCGTCAGGTGCCCGTCGGCCGGGTCGATCGTGCCGCCGTCACCGGTGTGGAACCAGCCGTCCTGGAGCGCCTCCGCCGTCTCCTCCGGCTTGTCCCAGTACCCCTCCAGGACGACGTTCGACCGGGCCAGCACCTCGCCGCCGTCCGAGATCCCGAGCGTGACCCCGAGCGCCGGCAGCCCCGCGCGCGACAGCTTGCGGGCCCGCTCCGGCGCCGGCAGGTGCAGGTCGGCCGGGCGGGTCCGGTTGAAGGTGAGCAGCGGCGAGGTCTCCGTCAGGCCGTAGATCTGGGTGAACTCCCAGCCCAGCTCCTCCTCCATCCGCTGGATCGTCCGGCTCGGCGGCGGGGCGCCCGCGCACACGACCCGGACCCGGTCGCGGCCGGGGATCTCGCCCTGCCAGCTCGCGGCGGCGTCCAGCACCATGTTCCACACGGCCGGCGCGCCGCACATCAGCGTGACGCCGTGCTCCTCGACCCGCCGCAGGATCTCCGCTCCGTCGACCTTGCGCAGCACGACCTGCTTGACGCCGAGGCCGGCCATGACGAAGGGCATGCCCCAGCCGTTGCAGTGGAACATCGGCAGGGTGTGCAGGTACACGTCGCGTTCCCACACCCGGGTGTGCAGGCCGAAGGTGAGGCCGTTCACCCAGATGTTGCGGTGCGTGAGCTGGACGCCCTTGGGGCGGGCGGTCGTCCCGGAGGTGTAGTTGATCGTGGCGGTGGCGTCCTCGTCCGGCCGCGACCACGGGCGCGGCTCCACCCCGAACCGCATCAGCCCGGTCTCGGTCTCCTCGCCGAGGACGAAACGGTGACGGGCCTTCACCCCGGCCAGCGCCTGGTCCAGTTCGGGATCCACGAGCAGGACCGAGGCCCCCGACTGCCGGACGACGTAGTCCACCTCCTCCGGTCGGAGCCGGAAGTTGACAGGTACGCAGATCCGGCCGCTCATCGGCACCGCGAACAACAGCTCCAGCAGACGTGCGGAGTTGTGGCTCACCACCGCGACCCGCTCGCCCTCCCCGACGCCGAGCGCGTCCAGGCCGGCCTGCCAGGCGCGGACCCGTTCGCCGAGCCTGCCGTACGTCGACACGGGCACCGGCGGCGCCGGCTGATCCGGTTCGTCGATCACGCCCGGGCTGGTGGCGAAACCCAGCTCGGCCCGGTCGAGGAAGTCCGCGACGGTCATCGGAATGCGCATTGCTTCTTCTCTCCTGTGTCCGGATCACGTACGCACGAAGGTGGCGGCGGCGTGGGCGGCGGCGCCGCGGCAGGGGCGGACGTGCGCGCAGGTGCACCCCGGGGCATCGTGCCGTGTCCGGGAACCGGCCACCAGTGCGACGTCAGCCGCCGATCGGCCCGAACTCCACGCAGGACCGGGCCGCGTCGGTCATCACCGCCAGCATCGACTCACCTTCCCGGACGATCTCGGCGCGCTGCGCCCGGTCGACGTCACGGAACAACTCCACGACCAGCCGCACCTCCTCGCCGCGGGCGGCCGGCGCCTCGACCAGCTTCCAGACGCCGCCGAGGAACCCGTCGACGAGGAGGGTGCAGTGCGCCTGGTTCCCCTTCCACGTACGCCCCTTGAGGTCGGCCGGGACGACGCGGCGGCGGTCGGCGTGCGAGAGCAGCAGGTTGTCGAACTCCGGCAGGAAGCGCGGCGGCGCCGGTGTGCCGGGGTCCGGCCGCGGCGCGTCGGGCACGTCGAACAGCTCCACGCCCGCCTCGTCCCGGAAGACCACCAGGTCGGGCCGCAGCCGCTCGAACGCCTCCTTGAGCCGGGTGAGCCCGGCCCAGGTCTGCATGTCCCGCACCGACGCGGGACCGAAGGCGCGCAGGTAGCGCAGCACGACACGGTCCAGGGCGGCGGCCCCGGGGTCCGCCTCGCCGGGAGGGACCGCCGGCGCGGCCGGACCGATCCAGTTCTCCAGGGTGGTCAGCCGCACCTGGCCGCTGCGCCCCCACACCCCGCGCGGAGTGACCTGCACGAGCGGCAGCCGGCACCGGGCGGCGATCGCGAGCGCCTGCGGATCGGCGTCGGGCCACTGCACCAGCAGGGCCTGGCGCAACTCGGCCATGGTGCGCGGCGCCTCCTCGACCAGCTCGCGGGCCAGCGCCTCCAGACGCCCGAGGTCGACGCCCTGGAGTCCCTTCCGGAAGTACTGGACCTCCCGGTCCCGGGCCGGCTGCACCAGCGGCCGCAGGGCGCGCGCGTCCTCTGCCGTGTGCGTGTGGATGGTGGACCGCATGGTCACCATGCGCACCACGTCACGGGCCTCCATGAGCCCGGCCAGCTCACCGGGCCGGAACCCGGCGAGCCGGGCGTGGAGCTGGAAGTAGGGCGGCTTGACGTTCTGCGCCTGCAACCCGACGAGATGCCCGACGGCCTCGCGCGCAGGCATCCGAACCCGCTCCAGCAGCAGCTGCCGGGCGAGCGTGGCCCGATTCAGGTCCCGAGCCCCGAGCACAGAAGACGACCTCCGAAGAACCATGCCCCCACGCTAGCCCCCATAGCGGACAACCACGGTCCGCAATCCCCCGCCCCTCCGCACAAGCCACCCACCCCAGCCCCCGCCGAACGGATCCCCTGCCGGAGCACCACCACGCCGTGCCCGAGGGCAGCCCGGGTGCGGCCCCGTCTCCACCAACTCGATATGCCTACCCTGCTGTCCGCAGTTGCTTGGAGGGCCTCGTCCCGGAGCGCGGGCCGACTTGGCCGAGCCCCACCTGCGGCCAACGACAGCGCTCACGACGGCGGTGACTCCTCATGGCCCCCTCAGACCGGTGCCGCAGCACCTAGGGCCACCGGAAGGTGGTTCAAAGAGTCCCGGCCACTCGGGCAGTGGCGAAACGAAGCCAATCAGCCAAAGAATCACGGCATCGCGTATCCGTCGATGTCTCTCTGCAACCGCGAGGCCGGCCTGCAAGCTTTCGACGGCTCCATCGTGTAACAGCCCTAAACCTGCAGGCCGTACACAGGGAGCTGGATGCAGCCTACGCACGCTGCAGGAACCCTGCTGGGCCGATGGCCAGCCCATTGGCGTAGACCAAAAGCCGCCAGGTGGTACGACCACGCATGGCGGAATATCGCGGATGCCGGACTGGCCAACTCTTCCCTATCTCCGCGAAACCGCCCACAGCTCCAGCTCTGTGTGCGATCTTTCATGAGCCTCCACGTTGCAGGAGGCAGCTCCACGCCCACATTTCGATGCGAACTGCATTACGAATCGAGGGAATCGATGGTAGAGCCTCTATCGCTTGCGATGGTGACCGCTTCTGCATTGCCGCAGGTTTTCGGATTCCTGTTCGAACGTCTCGGAGCTGCCCTAGATCGGCGCGCACAACAGCAGCAAGAACCTACGCACACGGCACTCGTCACACCCCCGCAACCCTTCCACATCCGGGCCGAGGAATTAACGGACGCTCGCCTGCGCCGACTGGAAGGAACCTTCCGAGAACTGGCCGTATACGAACGAAACCCTGACCTTATTCACCTCAACGACGACATTTTGGTGCAAACCTTGAGTCAGGCACGCGAGGATCTCGAAGCCGTGTACGGTCAGCGGTTCACTTTCGTCGGAGAGCAGCGCCCTCCCGCCGGCGTACGGGTTGTCCAGCAAGTGGATGAGGTCGAACAGGACGCTGTAGCGCGGGCAGTAAAGGCGAGGAACGTAACGTCTGCGGCAGTGGTCGACATCGACCAGCGCGCCAAATTTGTACACCAGGGAGGCGAGGTCACGGGGCTGGAAGTAGACGGCACTCTCGGATAAGCCTCATGGACGGCGCTCGAGACGGGTTTGAATTTACGGGGGATCGCATGCATGAGGGATCGCAAGAAAATGGTACTGACACTCACTGGGAAGGCGATCAAAGTAATAGGGCGGGTCCACTACGAGCCACACCGACCTCGGGTGTGCCGGGCGCCTCGGAGGAACGCCAACCACACGAAGTCGATGCGCTGGGACTAACCGCACTTTTGGATAGTGAAGCGGTAACCCGCCTGCGGCAGCTGGCGCTGCTAAACCTCGGCGAAATGAACGCCGTAAAGGTGAATGCCAGTTTCGACAGTCCGCTTGATCACGGAGAATTCTCGGACACTTTCCTAACCGCTGTCCGGTCTGTCTACGCCCGCCCCATGGGCAGCACAAGCTTCGACGACCTGTACCAGTCATGGAAACACGCTGGTTCCGTCACCGTGCTTGCAGAAGGCCCAGGGAAAGGACGCACCACCACTGCCCGTGCGCTACTGGCCGAACTGCGGCACGAGTATCCAGAAACACACGTCGGACAACTTAGTTTCGGCGGCATGCCCGACTTCCCGGTACACCGGCTACCTAAGACCCAAAACTGGGCCTACGTGATGGAGCTGCCGTCCGATGAGGAAGACTACAGGGTCTCCGAGACATTCGGCGCACTAATCGAGTCGCTTCAGAGTGAACTTTCACGCCGCGCGTCACGCCTCGTCGTCCTGACCACCCCTGATCAATGGCGCCGCATCGGTGACGGAGCACCTGAAGGGGTGCGTCACTATCTTGGCACGCCACCACCGGTCGAGATCGCTCGTAAATGGCTGAACGCAGAGGATCCGGGCGTCCCTGTCGATCAATGGTTGAGAGACGACGCCATCTTGGGCTTGCTGAACGGACAGCCTCCGGTGGAGGTACTGCGGATCGTCAGCTACATCCTAGACGCCCACCGAGCCAACGACAGCCGGCTGCCCAACCTTGAGTCACTGGCCCATAAGCTTGGCAGGGGAGCCGCCACCCCGTTTGATCGGCAGGTACTCAGCGTTCTCGCCGCGCGCAGCAGTTGGCGAAATGAGCTCTTGGAATGGCACAAGAACCCCCTCCGCACTAGTTTTCAGAGAAACTTCTTGGTGTCCTGCTCATCCTTGCGCGGGGCTCCCGTAGCTCACCTCTACGCCAGTGCTGCCGACCTGTCCAGAATGCTCGGTGACGACGAACTAATGCTGGAAGGTCAGAATGAGCCGGGTGTAATCGAGATGGTTGACTCCATCGATGCCGAGTTACAACCGGACGATACGCTCGTCTTCAACCGTCCTGACTGGGATGATGCGGTTCTGGAGTACTTCTGGGTCGACCGTCCGCTGTCGCGGACGAAGTTCCTGGAGTGGCTCGCCGAAGCCCCCCTCAAAGGTAAGCGCGACACCCTTGAGAGCCTCAGTACGCAGGAGCAGCAAGCCCTGGCTCAACGCATCGGTGCCTTCGCCGTTCGTTGGGCGGTCCGTCAACGCCGGCAGGACCCCCTGCGCTTGCTTGCGGTGCGCTGGAAAGGCAAGCCACTATGGCCAACACTCGTTGAACTGCTCACTTCGGCTAGCCTCCACACGGCGAGCGCCTCGTACGTGCACGACATGCTGCTGCAATGGGCCAAAACCGGCGCCGCCGCTCAGCGGCTCGCCGCTGTGGAGGTGTGTGCGGGGGAGTTCGGCCTCCAGTACACCGTCAAAGCCCTGCGGCGCCTGCGGCATGCAGCCGCGTTTGAGGACCGTGAGGTGCGCCAGGCGCTGCAGGCAGCGGTACACACGCTGTGGGACGACCCGACTGCCCGCCCCACGCTGTTCGAGTACGTCGTGACTTGGTGCCGATCGGACGCAACACTGGAAGCTGGCCTGAAGGCCTTCAGGACGCTAGCCAGATCCACGGACTCGACCTCTCCATCTCTGCCTGTCCTGCTAGCCCGAGAGAACGGCAGCAGCTTCAGCCCCTCACCCGTCGACCTCACCGTGGGCTGGAGAGCAGTCCTCCGTGGCATGGGCAGCTATGAGGAAGACGGCGAGGACACGTTGGCGGTCCGCCTTTGGCTGGATGCAGTGCGTAGCTACCCAGACCTCAAGCAAACCATCCTCACCATCCTCAGTGAGGCGGTGAAGGAGGTAAGAAGCAACGAAGAAGCATCTTTCCCCGACCAGGAGAGGGAAAGCCCCAGGGACCGACTGCGCGCGATCGTACGCGAGTGGGCGAGAGCCGGGCATGCCACGGCGTCTTTCGACCTATTTGGCGGGCCTCCGCATGCCCCAAGCCACAACACTGTGTACGCGGAGCTGTCACAGATGCTCGACGATGGACTGCTCGAGACCTTCCAACAAAGTATGGCAGCTTCTGACGCTTCGGAACCTCCGAGATGAGGTGGCGTCGATCCCGGACCGCGCTTACCGAATCGCCAGCACCAACTTGGTGGTGCGTCTTCCCCGATCGCCCGGCCAGCCGTGAAATCGACCTGCCCTTCACGGTCACGGTCCGCGTCGAGTGGCGACCCATGTCGCCCAGTTCGCCCGTCAGCGATGGACCTCAAATCGCAAGTCACATCGTCAGAAAGATAGTTGAAAGGACCTTATCCGCCGCATCTGTCCTTCGCCCGGCGGCAGCTCAACAGGATCTCGCCATCGCTTTGCGAGACGAGCTCCCTCTGCAGCGGGCAGGCCTTGAGGTCGTCAAAGCTAGGGTGTCTTTACAGGTTGAGCAAGAGGTTGCGACCGCTGCCCGCAAGAGGGAACAAGCGCGGCACGAGCTCGAACTTGATGAATTGGACCGCCGCCAGGTTCGCGCACGCATGGATTTCTTGCGCGACGAGCTCCTCAAGAACCCCTCCTCTGCTCGCTTGTACACCCTGCTGCAACCCTCCACTCGCCCCAGCGGCCTCCCCTCCATCGGCAATCCTGAAGAGCTGGCCGATCAGATTCACCAGTGGAATCCAGAATCCCGATGGATCCTTATCGCAAAGATCCTGCACACGTTCACAGATCGGCTTTCAGACGACAAGGCCCGGGATCTCTTGAAGATCCTTCGCAGTGCGATGACGGCCCTAGGTCATGGCGAGTTGGCCACTGAAGTTGCGGCTGTGGAGGCACGCGAGTGAGGTTGAACGCACTGCGGTGGCTCCTGTCCCCGCGCACCAGTCTCCTCGCATTCCGGCTTCGGAGAGCGCAGGATGGTCAACTGTCGCGCGATGTCGCCTGGCGGTTGGCCCGGGTCCGCCTACATCCCGACGAATTCCCCTATCGGCGTGCTGGCCACTCCCCGCCATGGTGAGTGAAGGCGCAGTTCGATGTCTCAAGAGGGCTACGCCACCGAGGCGGCCCGGGCGCCCGCCGCGTTCGCCCTGACCGCGCCCGGAGCCACACCATGGTCGCTGGCTTGGCGCTGGCGAACGCGGCGTCCGTACGGGTCCTGCATAAGGCCGGCTTCCGACGGTACGACACCCCTGCCGGCCCGGCGACGGTGTCGCGCTTCGACCTGACCGCCACCGCGCCGGACCCCGCGCAGCGGTGACCCGGCGGCGCGGCGGTGGCGGCAGTGGCGGCCCGCCCGCGCCGCCGTCCGGGCGTTCACCGGGTGTTCACCCGGGTGACGGCCCCTGGGCATGCAACGGCTCTCCCGGACGTCGCGGCCGGGAACGTACTATGCGCCTGCGAGGCGCACTGGCGCACTACGGCTCTGGGGGGAGGCGCGGCGGTGGCTGGGTCGGGTGAGGGGATGGCCGGGCGGGTCTGGCAGGGGCTGCCGGGCGGGGTCGAGGTGTACCGGCTGCTGCCCGACGGCGGGATCCTGCTCGCCGACCGCGAAGGCGTCCGCGAACTCGGACCGGAGCGGGAGTTCCTGCGGTTCATCGACGACGGCCAGTTCGCGCACTACCTCGTCGGCGACGCCGCGACCTCGCCCGAGCGCCCCTCCAACGCCACCGTCAAGCTCGGCGTCGTCGGACCGCGCAGCGCCTTCACCCCGCACGCGCACGGCGGTGAGCACTTCGTGCTCAGCCTCGGTCATGCCGCCTGCGGGCTCCACGACCCCGAGCGGGACCGGGTCGCCGACGTCCCGCTCGCCCCCGGCATGCTCATCCGGATCCCCGAGATGATGCCGCACTCGTTCGCGAACCGCGGCACGGCGCCGCTGACCATCCTCGCGGCCAACACCGGTTACGGCATCGACCACGAGGACTACGCCATCACCGCCGCCGAGGCGCAGCACCGGGCCGATCAGGGCTCCGCCCACCACGCCGCCGCCCGCCGTGTCCGCGCGCCCCGTCCCGACCGTCCCGACCGTCCCGACGACCACGCCGACCCCGTCCGGGCCGGAGGCACCCTCACCGCCGTCGGCACCACCGACTACCACGCCCTCGCCGCCGCCCTGCGCGACATCGAGCACGCCCAGCGGGTCCACGGCATCGCCGGCACGACGGTGCGGGAACGGCTGGCCGCGCGGCTGCGCCGGGTGGCCGCCGCCCTGGAGGTCCGCCGGTGATCTGCCCGCACTGCGAGAAGAACCTGCTCCGGAAGGAACGCACGGGGAACGTCTGCTCCCACTGCCGCAAGCGGTACGCCCTCGACCCCAAGACCAACCCCCTGGCCCTGAACGACCTGCGCGTCCGCCGGGTGGTGCAGCAGCTCACCGGCGAGGCCGAGGCCCTCGGCACCGGCCAGGGCCGCGCCGCCGGCCCGGGCCCGCAGGTCGCCGTCAGCACCGGGCAGTTGTGGTACGCGCTGTCGCGGCGCCGCCTCAAGGAGGCCGGCATATCCGGTGGTTGTGCCGGGGGGACCGCCGGGTTCGCGGCGTTCGCCGGTCTGGTCGGGGTCCTGACCGACGCGACCGCGCTGCTCTTCGTCTGCGCCGTCCTGCTGGTCGTCGCGGCCGGCTGTCTCACCGCCCGGCTGGCCGGGGTCGGCCGGGGCGTTCCGCGCGTGACGCACGCGCAGTTCAAGGACACGGCGCTGAGGGAGTGGCGGCAGGTCTACGGCGCGCTGCCGGCCGGAGTCGTCGACGACACCGAGATCGACCCCTACCGTGCGCTTCCCGCCTCTCCCGGGCTCCCGGCGCCGACGGCCGTCCTGGTCTGCCCGGAGCGGTCCGTCGCCGCCTTCCTCGCCGCCAACGGGGTGCCCTCCCGCTACGGCGTCGCCCTCGTCCCCGGCCCCGAAGGCGTACGGCCCCTGCCCGGGCACCTGCCCGTGCTGGCCCTCCACGACGCCGACGTCGAGGGCGAGTTGCTCGTACGGCGGCTGCGCCAGGAGCTGCCGGGGCGCCGGGTGGTCGACGCGGGGCTGCCGCTGCGTTCCGTGCGGGAGCCGGCCAAGGGAGTGCCGTACCGGGATCCGGCGCGCAGGCCCCGGCCCGAGCAGCTGCGGCTGCTCGCGGGGACCGGTACGGTCGCCCAGGAGGAGCTCGACCGGTTGGCGAAGGGCTGGCGGTACCCGCTGGTCGCCGTGCCGCCGCGCAAGCTGCTGGACGTCGTGACCCGGCTCGCCGAGGAGGCCGGACGCAGGACCGACCCCGAGCGGCGGCGGGCGGCCGCGGTGGGCTTCATGTCGTGGCCGGACGCCGACGGCGGCGCCGGAGCCGTCGGCACCCCGGACGGATCCGCCGGCGGTGGCCGGTGAAGTGCCCGCACTGCGCACAGGAGTTGAAGCAGAGCGAGCGGACCGGGCGGATCTGCGCGCACTGCCGGCGCGCCTTCGCGCTGGACCCGAAGACCGACGGCCGCGGCATGCACGACACCCGGATCCGCCGCATCGCGCTGCGCGCGACCGGGGGCGGTCGGCTCACCATCACGCTCACCCAGCTCTGGTACCTCTCCCGCACCCACAACGCGGTGTGGTCGCCGACGCCGGCCCGCGGCGTCCGGCCCGGGATCCGCTGGCTGGTGGCGGTCCCGGTGGCCGCGGCCCTGATCGGCGCCGCGGTGTTCACCGGCGGGTGGCTCGCGACGGTGTTCGGGACGGGCGCCGCCGCCGTCCTCGTCACGGCGTCCCGGATGGAGTACCGGCCTGCGGCGGCGGGGGGCTCGTGGATCAGCCCTTCCGGGCCGACGTTCCGCCGGCTGATGACGGACCGGTGGCGGGCCGCGTACGGCGGGCTGCCCGACGGGGTCCTCGACGACGCCGCGCCCGCCGGGGCCGCTGCACCCGCCGGGCGCGCCGAGGCCGGGCCCCTGGGCGGAGGTGCCGCCCCGGCCGCGCGGGCGACGGGCGGGACCGCCTCCGTGATCGTGTGCACCGACCACGCCGTGGCCGTGTTCCTGACGGCCAACGGCCTGCCGGCGCGGCTGCGGTCACGGCTGGTGGAGGTGCCCGAGGACAGCGGGGCCAAGGCGGCCCTCGACGCCCTGGAAGGAATCCCGGCGCGGCTGCCGGTGGTCGTGCTGCACGACGCGAGCGCGCAGGGCGTGCTGCTGGCCCCGCTGATCCGGGCCGTCCACCCCGACCGCGTCGTGGTCGACGGCGGACTGCACCCGCGGCACGTGCGGGACCGCAAGGGCACCGTCCGGCTCTACTCCCGCGTCCCCCGCGACGGCCTGGGCGCCGAGGAGCTGCGGACGGTCGCCCGCCTGCGCGAGGCCGACGCCGAGTGGCTGGCGAAGGGTTTCCGCAGTCCGCTCGCGGCCGTGCCGCCCGCGCTCCTGCTGTCCGCCGCCGAGGCCGCGGTGCGCCGCGCCACCCGTTCGGCCGCGTCCTCCCGCTCGCCGGCCGCCTCCCGAGCGACCGACCGGGCGTCCGACCGGGCGAAGGCCTCCGCCCGGGCCGCCGCCCCCGTCCCCGCCCAGGCCCAGGGCTTCCTGACCTGGCCCGACCCGGCTCCCGGCACGGCCCGGGCCTCCGCACACCCCGCGAGCGGCACGTCCGGAGCGCGCGGCAAGAAAGGCACCCGCCCCTGATGCGTCCCACCCGAACCGACGGCCCGGCCGCCCGCCCCGGCCGCCGCGGCCCCGGCCGCCCGCTGCTCGACCGCGCCCTCACGGCGGCCGCCGCCCGCGCCGCGGCGCCCGGCGGGCTGCGCTTCACGGAACGGCAGCTCTACTACGAGACCCGGCGGGTCCTCTCCCCCGCCGTGCCGCTGCGGCTGGCGGCCTTCACCCGGGCCCTGGACGCCCGCGGCCGTGAGAACGTCCCGGGCCTCCTCCCGCCCGCCCGCCCCCTCTCCCCCACGCCCACGCCCACGCCCGCGCCCATGCCCACGTCCACGACCGCGCCCGCGCCCCCGCCCTCCGCAGAAGCGGATCCCGGCGCCGGTCCCGGGGCGGGCCCCGAGCCGGACCTCTACGACTACGGCGTCCCGCGCGTGCTGCTCTGCCAGGACCGGGACACCGCCGCCATGCTGCTCGCCAACCATGTGCACCTGGAAGCCGCCTGCCCCGTCCTCGCCGCGCCCGACGCCCTGCCCCTCGACCCGCGCCTGCTCGCCGCGCTGGGCCGCACCCCCGACGCCACCGTCCACGTCCTGCACGACGCGAGCCCGGCGGGCGTCCTGCTCCCCGCCCGGGTGCGCGCCGCCCTCCCGGGCGACGGCCCCGCCCGGGTGCGCGTCAGCTCGCTGGGCCTCGTACCCCGCCATGCGGCCGCGCTCGGGCTGCCGTCCGGGCGGGGCCCGGCTCCGGCGGCCGGGGCCGAGGCCGGGTGGCCGGCCGGGCTGCTGCCGCGCGAGGTGGCGTGGCTGGCGCGGGGTCGGTTCGCCGAGCTCGCGGCGGTGTCCCCGGCCCGGCTGCTGCGTACGGTGCTGCGCCAGACCCGCGGCGGCCGCCCGGTGCGCGGCGCGCTGCGGCCCGGTCTGCGCGAGATGCGCGACAGCGGCTTCCTGACCTGGCCCGCCGTATGACCTGTCCACCCACGCGAGGACGCACATGAACCGGCCCCGAGAGATCCGATACACGGACGAGTTGCTCGCCGACGCGAGCGTGCACCGCAGGTACGACGACGGCCGCGAGGAGTGGCGGCGCCGTTCCGACACCGCAGGCGCCCGCGTCGTGACCTGGCACGACAACCGCGGTGGCGCCGGGACGGACGAGCTCCTCGGCGACCGCATCATCAAGCGCACGCTGTCCGACGGGACGGTGGTCTACGCCCGCGACATCGGCTACGGCCGCACCCTGTGGGGGCGCGGCGAGACCGTGCTGGTGAACCGGAGTTCGTTCGGCGGCACCGTGGGCGCGGTGCTCGCCGGCCTGGGCGTGGCGGCCCTGGCGATCACGGCCGCGCAGCTGCCGCCGGCGAGCCTGACCCCCGAGGAGGAAGAGGAGCTGCGGCAGCAGTACGCCCAGAACCAGGCCTCCGGCTCCGGGGGTTCGGGCGGCGACGGGGGCGGCGGGGGCGGCGGGGACGTGGGCGGCGACCCGGGGGACGACGCCTGGGAGTCCGGCTGGGAGGACAGCGACGACACCTGGAGCGACGACGACTTCGGCTGACCGGCCCGGGGCCTCCGCCCCCGCGTCCCCTGCACCACCCGTACCCCTGCACCCCCTGCACCCCCTGCACGACTCGATGCACCCCCTGCGGCACCCGCACCGCTCGCGCCACCCGCACCACCGCACGTCGAAGGAAAGGAGCCGCCCGTGGCCCGTCTGGCCGCCTGTCTGGCCGACACCACCGGCACCGCCCACGCCCAGCTGGCCGCGCTCGGGGCGACCGACCGGTCCGCAGGACCGGACCCGGCGGCCCTGCCGGGGGCCGCGCTCGGCCTGGTCGGGGACGAACCCGGGCGCGCCGAGGGCCCGTTCACGGCGCACGGCCTGACGGCGGTCGGCGAGGTCACCCTCCACAACCGCCCCGTCCTGCTCGCCGCGCTCGCCACCGCCCGGCCGGGCACTCCCCCGCCGAGGCGCGACTGCACCGACGGCGAACTGCTCCTGCACTGCTGGGCGTTGCTCGGTGAGGCCGGGATCGCACGGGCCGAGGGGATGTTCGTCCTGGTCGTCCTGGACGGCACCGACCTGGTCGTGATCCGCGACCACGTGGGCGCCCGTACGGTGTTCTACGCGCGGGCCGCCGGGACCTGGGCCGCCTCGACCTCGCTGCGGGCGCTGCGCCGCTGGCCCGCGCTCGGCACGGCCATGGACCTCGCGGCCGTGCGCTCCTTCCTGACGTTCGCGTACCTGCCGGGCGAGGAAACGCTGCTGACCGGCGTACGGGAGGTGCTGCCGGGCCGGGTGCTGCGGCTGGGCCGGGACGGCTCGGTCCGCGAGCGCGTGTACTGGGAGCCGCGCGAGCTGCTCCCCGAGCCGGACAGCCCGCGGGCCGCGGCCGAGGAGCGGCGCCCTGTCGAGGAGCGGCGCCCGGCCGAGGACCGGGTCGGCGCCGGGGGCCGGGACCACGACCCGGCCCCGTACGTCCTGGAGCTCCGCTCCCTGCTGGAGCGGGCGACCGCGAGCCGGCTGCCGGAGGCCGAGCCGGCGGCGGTCCTGCTGTCGGGGGGCATCGACAGCTCGCTCGTCACGGCCCTCGCCGCCAAGCTGCACTCCCAGCCGGTCCGCACGTACTCCATCAGCTTCGGCGACGACCTGCCGAACGAGCTGGGCTACTCCGGCCTGGTCGCCGCCCACTGCCACACCCGCCACCGGGTGCTGACCGTCTCCGGCGAGGCCGTGGCCGCCCGGCTCGCCGAGGCGGCCGCGCTGCTGGACAGCCCGGTCGGGGATCCGCTGACGGTGCCGAACCTGATGCTGGCCGAGGCGGTGGCGGCCGACGGCGCGTCGGTGGTGCTCAACGGCGAGGGCGGCGACCCCGTGTTCGGCGGGCCCAAGAACCTCCCGATGCTGGTGCAGGAGATGCACCGGACGCCCGGCGCGCCCTGGGACGAGGACCGCGCCACCGCGTACCTGCGCTCGTACCGCAAGTGCTGGACCGATCTGCCGCAGCTGCTGACGGCCCCGGCCCTGGAGGCGCTGCGCGACGCTCCGCGCCCGCAGCGCTTCGTGGAGCCGTACCTGGTGCCGGGTCCGGGCAGCCCGCACCGGATGGGCCACCTCCTCAACCAGCTGCTGCACTGCAACCTGCGGACCAAGGGCGCCCACCACATCCTGACCAAGGTGGAACGGCTGACCTCCTCGCAGGGGGTCGAGGGGCGGGCGCCGCTCTTCGACCGGGCCGTGATCGACCACGCCTTCGCGACGCCGCCCGCGCTCAAGCTGCGCGGCACGGCCGAGAAGTGGGTGCTGAAGGAGGCCGTGCGCGACCTGCTGCCGGACACGGTCGTGGACCGCCCGAAGAGCGGGATGCGGGTCCCGGTGCAGCAGTGGCTGACGGGACCGCTGCGCGAGCTGGGGCACGAGCTGCTGCTGGGGCGGCAGGCGCGGCAGCGCGGGCTGTTCCGGCCGGAGACGATCCGCACCTGGCTCAAGGGCGAGGGCAGCCTGCTGCCGCGCCAGGGCGGCAAGCTGTGGCTGGTGCTGACCTTGGAGCTGTGGCTGAGGTCGTACGACATATGACGCACGGACGATCCGAGGAGCACGCGACGATGACCCCGCCCACCCCGACCCCTGCCACCACCCCGACCACTGCCACCGCCACCACCACCGCGCCCACCCCGCCCGTCCCGCCCCCCGGGACCGTCCGCCTCATCGACCCCCGCACCGGCCGCCCCCGCGGCACGACCCCGCTCTCCCGCGGGCCCGAGGTCACCGCCGCCGTCGCCGCCGCGCGTGCCGCGCTGCCCGCCTGGAGCGCGCTGACCCCCAAGGAGCGCGCCCGGCGCCTGGACCGGCTCGCGGCACTGGTCGAGGAGCACGCGCAGCGGTACGGGGAGTTGGAGCGGGCCGGTACGGGCAAGCCCGCGGCGGAGACGGCGGGCGAGGTCGAGCAGGTGGCGGACCTGTTCCGGTTCTACGCGAACGCGGCCCGCACCCGCACCGCACCCGCCGCCGGGCACCTGGTGCCCGGCCACGAGAGCTGGGTGCGCTGGGAACCGGTCGGCGTGGTCGGGGTGATCGTCCCGTGGAACTACCCGCTGCTGATGGCGGCCTGGCGCTGCGCCCCGGCGCTGGCGGCCGGCAACACGGTGGTGGCCAAGCCCGCCGAGACCACCCCGGACGCGCTGGAGCTGCTGGCCGCGCACGCGGCCGAGGCCCTCGGCCCGGACGTGCTGCGCCCGCTGCCCGGCGACCGGCACACGGGCCGGCTGCTGGTGGAGTCGGACGTGGACATGGTGGCCTTCACCGGCAGTGCCCGGGCGGGCGCCGACGTCACGGCCCGGGCGGGCCTGCGCCGCACCAGCCTGGAACTGGGCGGCAACGCCCCGGCCGTGGTGCTGCCGGACGCGCCCGCGCACACGTACGACGCGCTCGCGGAGGCGGTCACGTACAACGCGGGCCAGAGCTGCGCCGCCCCGGCCCGGGTGATCACGCTCGCGGAGAACTACGGGACGGTGGTCGCGGGCCTGACCCGGGCGCTGGGCGAGCGGGTCGCCGGCCGGGACTTCGGTCCGCTGAACAACGCCGACCAGGCGGCCCGTTACGACGCCCTGGTGGCCTCGTCGGCCGCCGGGCGCAGCGTCGCGGCGGAGGTGGCCCCGGCGGTGGGCGAGGAGGACGGGTACTGGCGCCCGGCCCGGCTGCTGGCGGACCTGCCCGCCGACGACCCGGCCGTCACGGAGGAGGTCTTCGGGCCGCTCCTGACGGTCCAGCAGGCCGACGGCGTGGCCGCGGCCCTGGCGCTGGCGAACGGGGTGCCGCAGGCGCTGGCGGCCAGCGTCTGGACCACCGACCTCGACCGGGGCCTGGACCTGGCGGCCCGGCTGGACGCGGGCGAGGCCTGGCTCAACTGCCACCTGGTGCAGACGGCGGAGCTCCCGCACGGTGGGCGCGGCACCTCGGGCCACGGCACGGACCTGAGCGCCCTGGCCCTGCACGAGTACCAGCGCCCGAAGACGGTCACGGTCCGGCTGAGCCGGCCGCTCGACCGCCCGGACCGCCCCGGCCACAGCGGCGGGTGACCCTGTGTGCACTTCAGGGGATTGATCAGTTCTCCTGGTGGCAAAGAAACCCGCGTGATAGCTTCGCGGACCTACGCGAGGACTCGTGCCGACTTCTGGGGGGATGGTCGGGGGTGGGGAACGTGGTGGCAGGGCCGGTGCCGAGTGCGAAGGCGCGCCTGCGGATGGCGCTCGTGGACGAGCTGTGTGCGCTGGACTGCGTCCGGGACCCCGGCCAGCGGCTGCTGTTCGGGCAGAGTGTCGGGGAGTACCTCGAAAGATCCACGGATCTGCCCGGCAAGGACGCCCGGGGCGATACCGTCGCCCTTGTGCAGGCGGTGTTACGGGACCAGCAGGGCGTGGAGACGGGCGTGGACGCGCTCCTCTACGCCGTCGCGCTGCACGAGGGCAGCGACGTGGCCGGGCGGGTGCGCGAGCGGGTGCTGCGGGCCTGGGAGCCCGGGTCACCGGCGGCGCTCCCGCTGCTCGGCGCGTTCGAGGACAAGGACGTCACGGCCGCCCGGGCGCTGCTCGCCGGGCACACCGGGATCGACGCGGGGCTGCTGCTGGCCCGGATGCGGCGCGAGGTGCGGGTGGAGCTGCCCTGCCGGCTGACGCCCGGCCAGCTCTTCGAGCACCTGCTCGACCTCAACGCGCAGGCCGACGGGCTGCCGCCCGCCGTGGTCATGCTGGAGCACGTCGCCGAGCTGTCGCCCGCCGGGAGCGAGCGGCGGCGCCGGCTGCGGGAGTGGTGCGACGCCTGGGCGGCGGGGGCCGGGGGCGGTGCCGGTGAGGCGCTGCGGCAGCGGCGCCGGCAGCTGGACGGGTCGGGGCCGGCCGGCCCCTCCACGGCCTCCGGCGCGGAGGTCCCGCGCTGTCTGATCATCATGGTGGACCCGGCCCTCGACGGCTCGCCCGACGTCTACGTGCGGCACTGGGTCAACCGGACCGCCGGCTCCTGGTCCCCGGTCTCGGGCGATCTGGAACGGGCGACCCCGCCGACCCTGGGCACCGCGGTGGAACGGGCCGTCCGGCGCGGCGAGGAGTACTGGGCCGACGCGGACCGCGCCGGCGAGGACCCGAGCCCCATCCACGTCGAGTTCGTGATGCCCTACGGCATGCTCAACCACGACGTGGCCGGTCTCGGCCTGCGGGAGGCGGGCGCCGACGACCCGGTGCCCCTGGGCCTGCGCTACTTCGTGCACCTGCGCAGCCTGGAGCGGATGCGCACCCGCGACCCGGCCCAGCTGCGCCGCTGGCGGCTGCGCTGGCAGACGCTGCGAGCGGCCACCGCGCCCCGTCCCCACTCGTGGACCGCCGCCGAACACACCACGACGGACCTGCGCATCTGGCGCAACAAGCTGGTCGCGGACCAGCACCTGACCGCCGTGACGCTGAGCGCGCCGGCCCTGGAGGGGCAGGCCCTGGAGCCGCTGAAGGCGGCGATCGTCGAAGGCATCGGCGTGGCGCTCTGGGACCGCCGCGACCCCTCCCAGCGGGCCCTGACCGCCCCGCTCGACCTGCTCGTCGGCTATCCCACGACCCAGTTGCCGGGCGCCGTCCGGCGGCTGCGGGAGCTCGCCGAGACCACGCCCGGCCAGCGCCCGGAGCAGCTGCCCGGCCGCCACGTCGCGCTCTTCTACGACGACCCGTTCAGGCTCATCGACTGCGAGGAGGTACCGGCGTGACCGAGTACGAGCAGGAGCACGATGCCACCTCGGAGGCAGCCGCGGCCGGCGACCCGGTCGGCTCCGGCGGTACGGCCCCGGCCGCGTCCGCCCCGTCCTGGCGCGTCTTCCACGCGACCGGCGAGGCACCGGCGGGTGAGCCGCCGCGGATCCCGCCCGCCCCGCCGTGGCGGGAGTTCGCGGGCGAGCCGCTCCAACCCGCCCCCGCCGACGACGACCGCGCCCTGCACCGCCGGCTGGGCGCGCACGACGCCCGGCCCGGTCTGCGGGACGAGGAGATCGACACGATCAACGCGGCGCTGCTGCTGCGCCGTCCGCTGCTGGTGACCGGACCGCCCGGGGTGGGGAAGTCCACCCTCGCCTTCCTGGTGGCGCGCGAACTGGGCCTGGGCCGGGTGCTGCAGTGGAGCATCGTCAGCCGGACCACGCTGCGCGACGGGCTCTACGAGTACGACTCCATCGGCCGGGCCCAGGCCATCGCCGCCTGGCGGGCGGGGGCCGAGCGGCCCGGTCCCGCCCGGACGGTCCCGGCGGACGCACCGGAGCCCGAACCGGGGCCGTACCTCGGGGACTTCATCACGCTGGGTCCCGTGGGCACCGCCCTGCTCGCCTACGCCCGTCCGCGCGTCCTGCTGATCGACGAGCTCGACAAGAGCGACATCGACCTGCCCAACGATCTGCTCCACGTCCTGGAGAACGGCAGTTACGAGGTCCCGGAGCTGGTCCGCAGCGCGCTGCCGGCCGTCGACGTGTTCACCGACGACCCCGGCGGCCGGGCCGAGATCGTCGGTGGCCGGGTCGAGTGCCGGGAGTTCCCGCTCGTGGTGATCACGAGCAACGGCGAACGGGAGTTTCCGGCCGCCTTCCGGCGCCGCTGTCTGCCGCTGGAGATGCGTCCGCCGAGCCGGGAGCAGCTCGTCTCGATCGTGGTCAGCCACCTGAGGAGCAGGCCCGAAGCGGTGGACGCGCTGATCGACGACTTCGAGCGGCGGGTGCGGACCGGGGGCACCCAGTCCGTCGACCAGTTGCTCAATGCTGTCCATCTGACCACAGCGGGTGGTTTTCAGGCGGACTCCGACGGGCGTAAGCTCATGGAACTGCTGTTGCGCGACCTCGCGAAAGGCCGCTGATGGACGGCACTCCCAGGGAGCGCGCGCCCGACGCCCGGACCGGGACGGACGGTCCCTCCGGCGACGGTCCGACGTGGCGGGAGGTCGCCGACGCCGTCTGGCTGGCGGCTGCCCGCGCGGCCGCGGCCCCGCCACCGGACGCCGCACAGCGCCCTCCCTCGGAGCACGGCCCCGACGCCGAGGACACCCCCGAGCGGGACCCGGAGCCCGAGCCGGAGCAGGACCGCGGGCAGGCACATGATCGGGCCACGCCCCCGGGCACGCCCGACGCGCCGCCCGCCGGCGGCCCGGACCGGCAGCCCGTCGGCGGACGGGCGGACGCACCCTCGTGGGCTGCGGACGGCCTCACGCGCGCCTTCGGCGTGCCCGGAACCCTCCCCGGGGCGGACGACGACGAACCGGCCGCGGACCTGGAGGCCGAGGACCCCGCCGGTGCTCCCGCCGCGCCCGTCACCCGGCGGGTCCGCAGAGCGGCTCCGCCGCGCCTGGCCAAGGCGTTGCACCGGCTCGGCCGCAGCCTGCCCGCCCGGCACCGCAAGGAGCTGGACGAGGAACGCACCGCCCGGTACGGCATCGCCGACAACCTCTGGATGCCGTACCTGCGTCCGGCCGCCGAGAAGGCGTTCGACCTCGTCCTGCTCGTGGACACCGCGCCGACCATGCGGATCTGGCGGGACCGGGTCGCCGCGATCGCCGTGGAGGCGGTGCGCAGCGGCGCGTTCCGGGACGTGCGCACGGTCGGGCTGGAGTTACCTGCCGGCGGAGCGGCCCGGCTGCGCTGGCCCGGGGAGCGGACCGGTGATCCGGCGGAGGTCCTGGACGCGCGCGGCTCCCGGGTGCACCTGCTGGTGACCGACGGACTGGCGCACGGCTGGGCGGGGCCGGTGGCGGACGACCTGCTGACGCGGCTGGCGCGCAGCGGCCCCACGGCGCTCGTGCACCTGCTGCCCACCTACCTGTGGCACCGCTCGTCCGCCGCGCCGTACCGCGCGGAGCTGGAGGCGGGCGGCTTCGGCGTGCCCAACACCCGGATCGGGCACGGCCCGGCGTACGAGTCGGCGGCCGGGGAGCCGCCCTGGGGCGCCGAGGGCAAGCCGGTGGTCCCGGTGCCCGTGCTGAGCCTGAAGCCGGAGTCGTTCAGCGCCTGGGCCGAGCTGGTGGCCGGGGAGCTCGGCGTGCGCCGGACCCTGCCGTTCCTGCTGGCGGGCACGCTGGCCGAGGGCCGGCCGACGCCCGGACTGCAGCCGCCGGCCGGCCAGGGGCCCGGCTCCGCGGAGGCCGCCGTGCGCCGGTTCTTCTCGCTGGCCACGCCGACCGCGCGCCGGCTGGCCACCCATCTGGCGGCCCTGCCCTTCGAGTTCGAGCTGATCGAGGAACTGCGCGACCGGGCCGTGCCCGAGGCCGGTCCCGGCCATGTGGCCGAGCTGCTGATGGGCGGGCTGATCGACTGGGACGGCCCGGGCGGCGACGGCCGGCCCGACTTCGCCGAGGGCATCCGGGAGGCGCTGCTCGCCACCGGCACCCGCAGCCAGCTGGCCCGGACCGTGAGCCTGTTCGCCGATCTGCCCAGCGCCCGCGGGCGCGGCGTACGGCTGCGGGCCGCGCTGCAGGACCCCGAGCACGCGGCCCTGCCGGAGGCCACGGCGGCGAACCAGCCGTGGCTGCGCGTCGAACTCGCCGTGCTCAAGGCCCTCGCCGGCCCGTACGCCCGGCGCGCCGCCCGCGTCATGGCCGCCGTCGGCGGCGGCGGGCGGGGCGACGGCGGCCGCCCGTACGACACCGTCGCGGTGCCCTCCGGCCCGTCCCAGGCGCCCGACACCCCACGAGAGGGCATACGCACCCAGGAGATCCCGGCTCCCTTCGACCCCGCCGCATCCCCTGGAGAGCTTGTGCCGACGACCACCGACCCCTCAGACGCCGCAGTCCGGAAGGCTGAACCGATCATGGACACCAAGTCCCAAACCCTCTTCGTCCGCTCCGGCCAGCCGAGGGTCATGGGGAACGTCCCGCCGAAGAACCCCAATTTCACCGGCCGGGAGAGCCTGCTGGCGGCCGTCGAGGCGCAGCTGCGGTCGGACGAGACCGCGGCGGTGCTGCCGCACGCCCTGCACGGCATGGGCGGTGTCGGCAAGTCGCAGCTGGCGATCGAGTACATCTACCGGCACAGCCACGAGTACAACGTCATCTGGTGGATCCCCGCGGAGCGCGAGAGCCTCATCCTGGGCGCCCTGGTGGACCTCGCCCGCGCCCTGAACCTGGAGGTCGGCCCGCAGGCCAACACCGCGGTGCCCGCCGTCCGGGAGGCGCTGCGCACCGGTCGGCCGCACGAGAACTGGCTGCTGGTCTTCGACAACGCCGAGGACATCGAGACCGTCCGCGGCTACTTCCCGACCGGCGGCCCGGGCAAGATCATCGTCACCTCGCGGAACCGGGACTGGGAGCGGGTCGCGGCCCCGCTGACCGTCAACGTCTTCGAGCGCGAGGAGAGCATCGCCCTGCTCCAGCGCCGGGCCCGCGACCTCAGCCACGAGGACGCCGACCGGCTCGCCGAGGCCCTGGGCGACCTGCCGCTCGCCATCGAGCAGGGCGGTGCCTGGCACGCCGCCACGGGCATGCCGGTGAGCGAGTACCTGAACCTGCTGGACCAGCGCCGGCCCGGCATCCTGGAGCTCGACCCCTCGCCGGACTACCCGGTGTCGGTCGCCGCCGCCTGGAACATCTCGCTGGACCAGCTGGCCGACAGCAACCCGGCGGCGCGCCAGCTGCTGGAGATCTGCTCCTGCATGGCTCCGGAGCCGATCCCCCTGAGCATCCTGCGCGGCACCCGCAACGTCGACATCACCCCGGAGCTGGACCCGGTCCTGCGCGACCCGGTGCTGCTGGCCCGCGCGACGCGCGACCTCAGCAAGCTGTCGCTGATCAAGCTGGACCACAAGAACGGCACCCTGCACATCCACCGTCTGATGCAGGCGGTGCTCGCCGCCGGTCTCGACGAGAACCGGACCGAGGAGCTGCGGCGGGCGGCGCACACGCTGCTGGCCACCGCCAAGCCGGGCGCCCCCACCGCACCCGACCAGTGGCCGGCGTACCAGGCGCTGCTGCCGCACGTCATGGCCAGCGGCGCGGTCCGCACCGGCGACCCGTGGGGCCGTGAACTGATCCAGTCGATCGTGCTCTACCTCTACTACTGGGGCGCGCACGATACCGCCACCGACGTGGCCCGCGAGGCGTGGACCAGCTGGACCGAGCAGTCCGGTGAGGAGAACGCGCAGGTCCTCGTCATGGGCAAGCTCCTGGCCTTCCTGCTGCTGCAGACCGGCGACGTGCCGCAGGCGCTGGAGCTGAGCCAGAAGGTGCTGGAGATCTCCCGGCGGGACACGTTCCCCGAGGAGGACCTGATCGACTCCATGACCCAGATGGCCGGCGCGCTGCGCTACAAGGGCGACTTCTACGCCGCCCGCGCCCTGGACGAGGAGGCCGACAGCCGGGCCCGTGACCTGTTCGGCCCGGAGGAGCCCCCGACCCTGCTGGCCGCCCACGGCTACGGCGTGACCCTGCGGGCGTGCGGCCAGTTCGCGGCGGCCCGGGAGCTGGACGAGGAGACGGCCCGGCAGTGGGACATCCTCTACGGCGCCACCAACGGCCTGACGCTGAACACGATGAACGGCCTGGCCATCGACATCCGCGAGAGCGGCGACTACCCGGCCGCCCGGGTCATGCAGGAGGAGACGTACCGGATCTACCGCACGGTCTTCGGCGAGGACAACGCGGCCACCATCCGCGCCGCGCGCAACCTGGCGGTGTGCCGGCGTCGCGACGGGGCCCTGCAGGAGGCCTCGGACCTCACCGAGGAGACGCTGGAGCGGTTCACCCTCCGCTACGGCGCCACGTACCCCGACACGCTGGCCTGCGCGGCGAACGCCACCGTCGACCGGCGGTTGCGCGGCGACTTCGCCGCCTCCCGTGAGCTGGGCCAGCAGACCCTGGAGCGCTACCGGGCGACCCTGGGACCCCGGCACGCGTTCACGCTGATCATGATGACCAACCTGGCGGCGACCCTGCGCGCGCTCGGGGAGATCGCGGAGGCCGAGGCCCTGGACCAGGAGTCCACCGCGGCCTTCCGGGAGACCCTCGGCGAGATGCACCCGTTCACGCTGACCGCGGTGCTGGGGCTGGCCAACAACCACTACGCCAAGCTGGACTTCGACGCGGCCCGCGCCGTGGACGAGGAGACCCTGCCGAAGTTCGTCCGCGCCTGCGGCCCCGACCACCCGCTCACGCTGTCCTGCCGGGCGAGCCTCGCCCTGGACCTGCGCGGGCTCGGCCGGATCCAGGAGGCCGACGAGCTCAACGCCGACGCCGTGGAGGGCATGACGCGGGTCCTCGGCCCGGACCACCCGTGGCTGATGGCGGCCCGGCTGCACCAGCGGATCGAGTGCGACATCGCGCCGATGCCGCTGTAGCGGAGGGCGGCGTACCGCGGCGCTCCGTACGGACCGGGTCGTCCGTACGGAGCGCGGCCGTCAGAGGGCTTCGGCGGGCGGTGCGTCGACCGGGGTACGGGGCGGCGGCGGTGGCACGCCCGCACCGCCCGGCCGCTCCGCCCGGGCCCGCAGCCGGCGTACGACGGCCAGCAGCGGCTCGGTGAGCACGGTGGTGGCCAGGGCCATCAGGACCAGCGCGGTGTAGAGCCGGCCGCTGAGCAGGCCCGCCTGGAGGCCGACGTTGAGGGCGATCAGCTCGGTCAGGCCCCGGGTGTTGAGCAGGACCCCGACGGTCCGGGCGTCGTGCCGGTCCAGGCCGGAGAGCCGGGCCGCGACCGTGCCGCTGGTCACCTTGACCATGACGGCGAGCAGGGTGATGGCGACGACCGCGACCACGGCCGTGGCGTCCAGCTCGCCGATCTCCACGCTGCGGCCGGACACCACGAAGAAGAACGGCAGCAGCAGCATGCCGATGTCGTGCAGCGGCCGGACCAGGTCGGGGTCGAGGGTGCCGCCGCGTTCGCGCGGGGTGACCACGCCGGCGAGCAGCGCGCCGAAGATGACGTGCAGCCCGAGGGCCTGGGTGACCCAGGCCGAGGCGAACGCGAAGCCCACCAGGACGGCCAGCCGCACCGAGGGGTCGATCCCCGAGCGCCACAGCAGGCGGCGCAGGACCGGCCGGGCGGCGAGCAGCATCGCGGCCGTGAACGCGAGCACGAGCACCAGCCGCGTCTGCCGGGAGAGCCCGCCGCCGGTCCCGGTCTCCAGCAGCGTGCCCACCAGGACCGTCCAGCCCAGGACGTCGATCACTCCGGCGGCGGCGACCGCGACGATGCCGGGGACCGTTCCGGCCAGGCCGTTCTCGCGCACTATGGCCGTCAGCACGGGCACGGCCGTGATGGACAGCGCCACGCCGAAGAACAGCACGGAGGCCGCGGACAGCTCCTGGGGCGCGCCCAGCCGGGCGAGCTGCTCGTGGAAGAGCACGGCGGCGGTGCACCCGGCGGCCATCGGCAGCAGGAACGCGGCGAGCGAGACCGCCACCACCGTCCGGGCCCGGCCGCGGACCACGCCGAGGTCGAGCTCGTAGCCGACGGCGAAGAGGAACAGGACCAGGGCGATCTGGGAGAGGCCGGTGAGGACCGGGCCCAGCGCCGGCGGGAAGAGCAGCCGCGACAGCTCCGGGGAGAGGGTGGCGAGCATGGTGGGGCCGAGGGCGATGCCGGCGATCAACTGCCCGATGATCGTGGGCTGGCGCCACCGCCGGGAGAGCCAGCCCGCCGTATGGGCGACGATCAGAATGAGCGCGGTGGCGCCGACGAGATGGGTGATCATCACATCAGTACCCATACGGTCCCCCCTGAGGAGTCCGACGCCGGGCCGGCGAGGGCCCTGGCGGGTGCACGGCAGACAGAAGAGCGCGCACCCGGGTCGAGGGGCACTTTTTCAGCATACTGCCAAGTTGACGGCTTGTTATGTGCCACGATCGCGTTCACGGCGAGTGGTTGACGTCCTGGGTGGGGGGCATATGACGACGGCGTTGTTCATCCATGGCACCGGGGTCCGGGAGCCGGCCTTCTCCGGCCTGTACGCGCGCTTCACCGCGGGGCTGCACGCCGTCGCCCCGGCCGTGCGCCCGGTCCCGTTCTACTGGGGCGGGGAGTTCGGGGCGCGGCTGGCCGCCGGTGGGCTGTCGCTGCCGCAGCAGGGCGGACGCAGCCGGGGCGGGCTCGGCGCGTCGCCCGGCGCGCTCGGCGTACCCGGCGGGCCCGGCGGTCCGGGCGGGCCTGATGGTGCGGGCGGGCCCGGTGGTGCGGGCGCGGCGGACGACGACGCCGACAGCGAGCGCTGGGCCGACCTCTACCGCGA
>NZ_JAJAUY010000085.1 GCF_020532625.1 Streptomyces antimicrobicus
GGCTGCGCCGGGCCGCGCTGGTGGCGGTGGTCGCGGCGGTCCTCGGTGGCGCGGGAGTCTTCGGCGTCCTGCGGATGACCGGCCAGGACGCGGGCGGCTCCGGCCAGGGCCAGGACTCGACGCGCAGCAGCCGCGACGGTGACGGCAAGGCGCCGCTCCCGGCGGGCTGGACCGAGGTCAAGGACCAGGCGGGCTTCACCCTGTACGTCCCCAACGGCTGGCGCCGCCAGACCGACGGCAACCAGATCGACTACACCCCGGACAACGGCAAGCACTTCATCCGCATCGCCGTGGACACCACGCCGGACTACGAGAACCCCTACATGCACGTGCTCGACCTGGAGAAGCAGGTGAGCCGGCGCACCGACTACAAGCGGCAGAAGCTGAACCAGAACACCTTCCGGGACAGCACCCGCTCGGCGATCTGGGAGTTCACCTGGACCGAGAAGGGGGTGCACGCCGGGCCGCGCCGGTCCATCGAGCAGATGTACATCGCCCCGGACGGCACCGAGTACGCGGTGTACATGTCGGGCCCGGCAGCCGACTGGGAGATCACGCGCGCCCAGTTCGACACCGTGCTCAGCGGCTGGGCCCCGGCCACGGGCTGAGTCCGTACCATTGCGCCAGCGACTGCTGGCGCAATGGGCAAAATATGGTTACCGGCGGGTACCCAAAGGGCCTCGATCGTCATACGCTCACCGCCATGACGGTCTCGCAGTCGCCTGCCTACACCAATCCCGTGGCTCCCCCTCCGGCCGGCGTGCGCACCGCCGCCGACGTCGTGACGCCCGACCTGGTCGCCCGCCTCACCCGGGGCGTCATCGGCTCCGGACGCACCGCCAACCACACCCCCTTCACCGGGGCGAAGCTGGCGGACCTCCCCGAGGCCACCCCCGAGGACGTGGCCACCGCCTTCGAGCGGGCCCGGGCCGCGCAGCCGGCCTGGGCCGCCCTGCCGGTCCGGCGGCGGGCCGCCGTCCTGCTGCGCTTCCACGACCTGGTCCTCGCCCGCCAGGCCGAGGTCCTGGACCTGATCCAGCTGGAGACCGGCAAGGCCCGGCTGCACGCCCACGAAGAGGTCCAGGCCGTCGCGGTCGCCGCCCGCCACTACGGCCGCAAGGCCCCCGGCTACCTGCGCCCCAAGGGCCACACCGGCGCCGTACCGGTCCTGACGAAGGTCACCGAACTGCGCCAGCCGCGCGGCGTCGTCGGCCAGATCGCTCCGTGGAACTACCCCCTGGAGCTGTCGGTCGGCGACGCGCTGCCCGCCTTCGTCGCCGGCAACGCGGTCGTGATGAAGCCCGACACCGAGACCGCGCTGACCGCGCTGTGGGCCCGCGACCTGCTGATCGAGGCCGGGCTGCCCGCCGAGGTCTTCCAGGTGGTGCTCGGCGAGGGCCCGGTCGTCGGCCCCGCCGTCGTCAGCCACGCCGACTACGTCTCCTTCACCGGCTCCACCCGCACCGGCCGCGAGGTCGCCCAGGGCGCCGCCAGCCGGCTGGTCGGGGTCTCCCTGGAGCTCGGCGGCAAGAACGCCATGCTCGTGCTGCACGACGCCGACGTGGAGAAGGCCGCCGCGGGCGCCGTCCGCGCCTGCTTCTCCTCCGCCGGCCAGCTGTGCATCTCCATCGAGCGGCTCTACGTCCACGACACGATCGCCGACGCCTTCGTCGAGCGGTTCGCCGCCCGGACCAAGGCGATGCGGCTCGGCAGCGCCCTGGCCTACGGCGCCGACATGGGCTCCCTGGTCGGCGAGCGGCAGCTGGAGACCGTGCAGCGGCACGTGGCGGAGGCCGTCGAGAAGGGCGCCCGGCTCGTCGCCGGCGGTGTCGCCCGCCCCGACATCGGTCCGCTGTTCTTCGAGCCGACCATCCTCGACGGGGTCGAGGCGCCCATGGCGGTGTGCGCCGAGGAGACGTTCGGCCCGGTGGTGTCCATCTACCGCTTCAGCGACGAGGACGAGGCGATCGCCCAGGCCAACGCCACCGCGTACGGCCTCAACTCCAGCGTGTGGACCAAGGACGCCCGCCGCGGCCACGCCGTCGCCGCCCGGCTGCGCACCGGCACGGTCAACATCAACGAGGGCTACGCCCCCGCCTACGGCAGCGCCCAGGCGCCCATGGGCGGCATGAAGGACTCCGGCCTCGGCCGCCGGCACGGCTCCGAGGGCATCCTCAAGTACACCGAGGCCCAGACCGTGGCCCACCAGCGGCTGCTGCCGATGGCCCCCTCCCTGGGCATGACCGACGAGGCGTACGCGGCCTTCATGACGCGCAGCCTCAAGGTCATGAAGGCCCTCCGACTGCGATAGGGGACGAACACCGGTGGACGACCACGGCTACGACTACGACGTTCTCGTCATCGGCTCCGGCTTCGGTGGGTCGGTCTCCGCGCTGCGGCTGACCGAGAAGGGCTACCGCGTCGGCGTCCTGGAGGCGGGCCGCCGCTTCACCCGGGCGAGCCTGCCGAAGAACTCCTGGGACCTGCGCAACTACCTGTGGGCCCCGGCCCTCGGGCTGTACGGGATCCAGCGCATCCATCTGCTCGGCAACGTGATGGTGCTGGCCGGCGCGGGCGTGGGCGGCGGCTCGCTCAACTACGCCAACACCCTCTACGTGCCCCCGCCCGCGTTCTTCCAGGACCGGCAGTGGGCGTCGATCACCGACTGGCACGAGGAGCTCGCGCCGTACTACGACCAGGCCAAGCGGATGCTCGGCGTACGGCTGAACCCGACGACGACCCCGTCCGACGAGCACCTGAAGGCCGTCGCCGCGCAGATGGGCGTCGCCGACTCCTTCCACATGGCGCCCGTCGGCGTGTTCTTCGGCGACGGCGAGGACGCCGAGGGGGCGAGCCGGGCCCGGCCCGGCGAGGAGGTCGCCGACCCGTACTTCGGCGGCGCCGGCCCCAGCCGCCGGGCCTGCACCGAGTGCGGCGAGTGCATGACCGGCTGCCGGCACGGCGCGAAGAACACCCTCAACGAGAACTACCTGCACCTGGCCGAGCGCGCCGGGGCCGTCATCCACCCGATGACCACCGTCACCGCCCTGTCGGAGCACCCCGACGGCGGCTACCGCGTGCGGACGGTCCCCACCGACCACCGCCGCAGCGGCCGAGCCAAGGTGCTGCGCTCGCGGTACGTGGTCGTGGCGGCCGGCACGTACGGCACCCAGACCCTGCTGCACACCATGAAGGACCGCGGCGAGCTGCCGCGGATCTCGGCCCGGCTCGGCGAACTGACCCGCACCAACTCCGAGGGCCTGGTCGGCGCGCAGACCGACGACCGCCGCTACCGCCGCCGCCACCCGGGGCGGGAGCGGGCCGACTTCACCCGGGGCGTGGCCATCACCTCCTCCATCCACCCCGACGGCGACACCCACATCGAGCCGGTGCGCTACGGCAAGGGCTCCAACGCGATGGGGTTCATGACCGTCCTACAGGTGCCCTACAGCAAGCACCGGGTGCTGGCGTGGCTGGCCCGGACCGCCACGCACCCCCTGCAGCTGGTGCGGTCGCTGTCCAACCGGCGCTGGTCGGAGCGGACCATCATCGGGCTCGTCATGCAGTCCCTGGACAACTCGCTGACCACCTACCGCCGCCCCCGCGGCCCGGGCAAGGGCCTGCTCACCGCCCGCCAGGGGCACGGCGCGCCCAACCCCACCCAGATCGAGGCGGCCACGCGGGCGGCGACCCTGCTGGCCGAGGAGATCGGCGGCTTCGCCGGCAGCAACGTCGGGGAGCTGATCGGCACCCCGCTGACCGCGCACTTCCTGGGCGGCTGCCCGATCGGCGCGAGCGCCGACGAGGGCGTGGTCGACCCGTACCACCGGCTGTACGGCTACCCGGGGATCTCGGTGGTGGACGGCTCGGCGGTCTCCGCCAACCTCGGGGTCAACCCGTCGCTGACGATCACGGCCCAGGCCGAGCGGGCGATGTCGTACTGGCCCAACAAGGGCGAGGCCGACCCGCGCCCGGCGCAGGGGGAGGCGTACGAGCGGCTGGCGGCGGTGGAGCCGGTCCGTCCGGCGGTGCCGAAGGAGGCGTTCGGGGCGCTGCGGCTGCCGCTGCTGCCGGTCCCGGAGATCCCGCCGAAGGCCTCGCAGCGGCCGGCGACGGCATGACGACGGGGTCTGCGCTCCCCCTCCGAGGGCAGACCCCGTACAGAAAGTGACATGTGATCGACGCAAAGGGTTGTGTGTGATGCGCGCCACGTACCCGAGCGCCGGACATGGAGGAACGGCCGACCCGGGCGTCCCCGGGCCGGCCGTCCTGTGAGGTGACCGGGCTGCTGTCCCCTGCCGTCCGGTCACGCGCCGCAGCGAGGTCCCACGACGTACGCTCCACGGGGCGTGCGTCTCATCGCTGCGGCGGAGCCACGCGTGACACCTTCACCAACGAAGGGCCCCGGGGCCGGTCACGGCCCGGACGGGTGACGCGGGACGTCCCGCGCGGACGGGGTCCGGCTCACACCCGGCCGCGGCACAGCTCCAGCACCGTCATCGCGAGCGCGGTGCCCGGCTTGCCCAGGGCGTCGCGCCAGTGGGCGAGCACCTCCATCTCGCGCGAGAGGTGCACCCGGCGTCCGCCGGAGGCGATCCGGGCCTCCTGGACGACCGACGAGACGGCCATCCGTTCCTGGATGAGACCGATGATCCGGTCGTCGATGGCGTCGATCCGGGCGCGGGAGTCGGCGATCAGCTGCTCGGGGGTGGTGGTGACGGCGGTCATGTCTGTCTCCTGTGGTTCGGTGCGGGGCCGGCAGGAGCGGGAGGAACGCAAGAGCGCCCCGGCCTGTCGGCCGGGGCGCTCTGGGTAGTCAGCGGCTCGGAGCGAGCATCACGCGGACCCATGGCGACCGGACCGTCCGGTGCCATAGGTAAAGAGGAAGCTCAGCTGCTCGCGCATGGAACGGATTATGGCCCTCCGGTGGCCGTGCGGCCAACCAGGTTCGGATGGTGAGACGAATCGACAGGCGCCCGCCCCGTTAGAATCGACAAAACAACACCTCTTTTCCGCCGGAAGGCAGCCCCGTGCCCACTGCACCCTCCGCCGCCCCGGACGTCGTCCTCGTTGTCGACTTCGGAGCGCAGTACGCCCAGCTCATCGCCCGCCGCGTCCGTGAGGCCCGGGTCTACAGCGAGATCGTGCCCAGCACGATGCCCGTGGCCGAGATGCTGGCCAAGAACCCCAAGGCGATCATCCTCTCCGGTGGCCCCTCCTCCGTCTACGAGGAGGGCGCGCCGCAGCTCGACCGCTCCCTCTTCGAAGCCGGGATCCCCGTCTTCGGCATGTGCTACGGCTTCCAGCTCATGGCGACGACCCTCGGCGGCACGGTCGACAACACCGGTGCCCGCGAGTACGGCCGTACGCCGCTGACCGTCACCAAGTCCGGCTCCACGCTGTTCGAGGGCACCCCCGAGCACCAGTCGGTGTGGATGTCCCACGGCGACGCCTGCTCGGCCGCGCCCGAGGGCTTCACCGTCACCGCCTCCACGAACGTGGTCCCGGTCGCGGCCTTCGAGAACGACGAGAAGAAGCTGTACGGCGTGCAGTACCACCCCGAGGTGATGCACTCCACGCACGGCCAGCAGATCCTGGAGCACTTCCTCTACCGCGGCGCCGGCCTGGCCCCGACCTGGACCACCGGTTCCATCGTCGAGGAGCAGATCGCCGCCATCCGCGCGCAGGTCGGCGACAAGCGCGCCATCTGCGGCCTGTCCGGCGGCGTGGACTCCGCGGTCGCCGCGGCCCTGGTCCAGAAGGCCATCGGCGACCAGCTGACCTGCGTGTACGTCGACCACGGCCTGATGCGCAAGGGGGAGACGGAGCAGGTCGAGAAGGACTTCGTGGCCGCCACCGGCGTCCAGCTGAAGGTCGTCGACGCGCAGGACCGATTCCTCGACGCCCTCAAGGGGGTCTCCGACCCCGAGGAGAAGCGGAAGATCATCGGCCGGGAGTTCATCCGGGTCTTCGAGCAGGCCCAGGCCGAGATCATCGCCGAGGCCCCGGACGAGACCCCGGTGGAGTTCCTGGTCCAGGGCACCCTCTACCCGGACATCGTGGAGTCCGGCGGCGGCACCGGCACCGCGAACATCAAGTCGCACCACAACGTCGGCGGCCTGCCCGAGGACCTGGAGTTCAAGCTCGTCGAGCCGCTGCGCCAGCTGTTCAAGGACGAGGTCCGGATGGTCGGCCAGGAGCTCGGCCTGCCCGAGGAGATCGTCCAGCGCCAGCCGTTCCCCGGCCCGGGCCTGGGCATCCGGATCGTCGGCGAGGTCACCAAGGACCGCCTGGACCTGCTGCGCGAGGCCGACGCCATCGCCCGCGAGGAGCTGACCGCGGCCGGCCTGGACCGCGAGATCTGGCAGTGCCCGGTCGTGCTGCTCGCCGACGTGCGCAGCGTCGGCGTCCAGGGCGACGGCCGCACCTACGGCCACCCCATCGTGCTGCGCCCGGTCTCGTCCGAGGACGCGATGACCGCCGACTGGACGCGCATGCCCTACGAGGTGCTCGCCCGGATCTCGACCCGGATCACCAACGAGGTCCGCGACGTGAACCGCGTCGTCCTGGACTGCACGAGCAAGCCGCCGGGCACCATCGAGTGGGAGTGACCCTCCCCCTGCCGTGACGAGGCCGCCGCCGCCCTTCGGGGCGCGGCGGCCTCGCCGCGTGTCTGGCCACCTGCGGGCGCCGCCGGTACCTTGCGCCGCGAGCCGAGCCGTACCGAAGGAGGGCCCATGGCGCAGCAGCCGGCACCGATCCCCGCGGAGCGCCTGGACGTCGCCCTGCCGCCGGTCTTCGCGACCGTCGAGGAGGAGCGGGACGACCGCAAGGAACGCCTGGTCCAGGCCCTGCGGGTGTTCGCGGAACGGGGTTTCGGGGAGGACGTCGAGGGCCATCTGACCGCGCGGGACCCGGAGTATAGCGACTGTTACTGGGTCAACCCCTTCGCCATGTCATTCACCCGTGTCACGCCCGAGGACCTGCTGCTGGTCGACGGCGAGGGCCGGGTCGTGCACGGCGCGAGGCGGGTGAACGAGCTCGCGTTCGCCGTCCACGCCGCCGTCCACCGGGCCCGCCCCGAGGTCGTCGCCGTCGCCCACGCCCCCACCGTCCACGGCCTGGCGCTGGCCGCGCTCGGCGAGGGCCTCGCCCCGATCAGCCAGGAGGCCTGCGCCTTCTACGAGGACCACGCCGTCCTGGACCGGTACGCAGAGCCCGTGGACCGCGGGGCGGTCGCCGGCGCGCTCGGCGGGCGCAAGGCGCTGGTGCTGCGCGGGCGCGGCCTGCTGACCGTGGGGACGTACGTCGACGCGGCGGCGTGGTGGCTGGTGGCGATGGAGCGCGCGGCCGGGGTCCAGCTCCTCGCGCGGGCCGCGGGCCGGCCCCGGCCGGTCGATCACCGCAGCGCGCTCGCCACCCGCGAACGGTTCGGGACGGACCTGGCGGGCTGGGTCAACTTCCAGCCCCTGCGGCAGCGTCTCGCGTCAACATCATGAACCGCCAATCACCCGCTCTGACATCGTGCGCAATCCGGAGCACTGTCGCAGTGGTGCACAATTCGCTGGCATTGCCCGGTAGTTGCATCAGGTAGTTGCACGGTAGTGAGAGAGGCGGCACGCGCGTGGCTGTCCAAGAGATCCACCGAAGTACGCACGGCGGCGGCTGCACCTGCGACGACTGCCCGCACGGCGCCCGCGAGGGCCACCGCCGCGCGGTCGCCGCGTTCCTGGAACGGCGCGACGCGCTCGCCGCCGGCCAGGGGCTGCCCGCCGCCGTGGCCCGCTCGGCCGGGGCCTCCCGGCAGTGGGTCTCCGACGAGCTGACCCTCTCCGCCCGCACCGTCGCCGACCGCGGCCGCGAGGCCGGGCACTCCTGGCTGCACGTGCTCTCGCGCCGGGCCGTGCTGGCCGTCTGGATCGCGGCGGGCGTGCTGCTGCTGGTCCAGGTCACCACCGCGCTGGGCGCCGGCTGGAGCGCCGCCCGGACCGCCGGACTGCTGGCCGCGCTGATGCTGGCCGCGCTGCTGACGGTCGCCGCCCGCGCCCAGTCCCTGCGCGGCGGGCTGCTCGCGCCGGTGATGGGGGAGGACAACCGGCTGTCCACCTCCAAGGCCGTCGCCTGCGCCTGGCTGCTGGTCACCGCGTTCGCCGCGCTGCTGCCCGCGCTGCGGCTGGCCACCTCCCGGCCCGGCCCCGAACGCGACGCCCTCTACGCGGGCCTGGACCTGTGGCGGGCGGTGCCGCTGCTGACCGCGGTGGCGCTGACCTCGGGCGTGGCGGTCGTGGTCCGGCGGGTGGTGGCGCTGCGCATCATGCGCCAGCGGCTGCAGAAGCTGCCCGCCGACCGGCCGCGCGGGGCGGACCTGCTGACCGACGACGGCGGCCGCGGCAGCTTCTCCGACGCCCAGTACGTCCTCGTCTCCACCGTGGTGCTGGCCTACGCGGTGGTCTCCCTGGCCCGCTTCGCCGACCGGCTGCCCCGGCTGCCGTGGTCGCTGGCGGTGCTGGTGGCCCTGTCGGCGGCCGTGTACCTGGCCGCCAAGTACGCCGAGGGCAGCCGCCCGCTGGTGCTGTCGGTGGTCCGCACCCGCGAGCGCGGGGACCTGGACTCGGCCGTGCGCACCGGCGACGACATCGAGATCCGCGGCGTGGGCTTCGTCCCGCCCGGCGCGCAGACCCCCGAGATGCTGGCCCGGCTGGTGGTCCGGATCGGCACGGTGCACGTGCACGTACCGCTGGTCCCGGTGGCCGGCGGGTTCGCCAACCCCTCCGACACGGTGCTGACCGTGCCGGTGCCCGCGGACGTCGAGCCGGGCCGCACCGAGATCCAGGTGGTCACCGCCGCCGGGGTGGAATCCAACCGCTGCACCATCGACGTCACCGAATGATCGGGGTACACATGGTGCTGTGACCCGAACTGACGTCTCCTCCGGCCGGTCCAGCACGGCGACGCTCAAGGACCAGGCCCCGCGGTACGCGCTGCTGCCGCTGCAGATCTTCCTGGGTGTGACCTTCGTGTACGCGGGTCTGGACAAGCTGACCGACTCCGCGTTCCTGTCCGCCTCCGGCCCCGGCTCGATCGGTGACCTGATGCGCGGGGTGCGGGACACCTCCGCCGTCCCCGCCCTGGTCGACCTGGCCCTGATGTCCCCGGTCGGGTTCGCGATCGCGCTGGCGGTCGGCGAGATCCTGGTCGGCCTCGGCACGCTGGCCGGGCTGCTGCCCCGGATCGCGGCCGCGGGCGGCGCGCTGATCTCGCTCAGCCTGTGGCTGACCGTCTCCTGGTCGGCCACGCCGTACTACTACGGCAACGACCTCGCCTACCTGATGGCCTGGCTGCCGCTGGTCCTGGCCGGCGCCGCCGCCCGCGCGCCCTACCGGTCGTTGGTGGACTGGCTGCGGTCGCGGCGTACGGCGTAGGTCACCAGACCCACCAGCGCCGCCAGGCACAGCCCGCCCACGGTCATGGGGACCACCGCGTACCACGCGAGGTCCAGCTCACCGCTCGCGTCGAGCAGGTACAGCACGCCGGCGCAGGTCAGGACCAGGCCTGCCAGCAGCCGTCCCGGCTGGAACTCATGACGCCGCACGGGCCACCTCCACCTGTCCCACACCCGCCAGCAGGTGCAGCTCGATCGTTCCGCCGGGCTCGGTGCCGGCCTCGGGCGGCAGGTCCGCCCGCTGACTCTGCCCGTGCACGCCCTGGATGCGGTCCGCGCGCTCCCCGGGCAGCTGTACGTCGCCCACCCGGACCCTGATGTCCGCCTTGGCGGTGACCTCGCGGGGCACGACCACCCGGAGCTTGCCCGCGTCCAGCGAGGCGCGCACGGTGAGCGTGGTGCCCCGGGGCACGTCGAGGTGGCTGAGGTCCAGCGTGGCCAGGCCCGTGCCCGCCTCGTAGGAGGGCCGGACCTCGGAGACCGCGGCCGGGCGCCAGTCCACGCGGCCCCACTCGGTGCCGATGTCGCGGGGCATGACGGTGGCGCCCGCCAGCAGACCGGCCGTGATCACCGACAGCAGGATCGTGCCGAAGCCGGTGCGGCCCTTGACGGAGCTCACGGTCAGGCCCAGGCCGAAGACGGCCAGCGCGGCGGCGAAGGCGACCTGCAGGGCGAAGCCGAGCGGGTGGTCCTCCCAGACGGCGGCGCCCGAGACGGTCGCGGCCAGCAGCGCCAGCACGAACACCCGCCCGCCGATGCCGCCGCCCCGGTGGCGCGGCGCCGCCCCGCGCGGTGCGGCCACCGGTCCCCGGCCCTCGGCGGGCCCGTCCGCGGCGGGCTCGGGGCCCCACAGGTAGCCGGTGCCGACCGGGCCGGTGGTGCCGTCCTTGACCAGCGGGTCGCGCCACCAGGAGGGGCCGCCGGGCACCGGCGGGGCCTGGGTCTCCGGCGGCGCCTCGGTGCGCGGGCGCTCCCGGGCCTCGGCCCCCCTGCCGTCGTCCTCGCCCTCGGGGGCGGCGGCGCGGCGGCGCTGGGAGAAGTAGGCGGCGCCGGACAGGGCCAGGACGACGAGGACGGAGAAGCTGCCCAGCCCGCCGTTGTCGAGCATCGACAGGAACAGCGCGCAGCCGACGAGCGCGGCGAGCAGCGCCGCGAGGGTGCCGCCCTCGACCCGGCCGGACAGCAGCTTCCTCGCCTCGTTGTCCTCCTCGCCGTCCAGCGGGACCAGCAGCCAGGCGAAGCCGTAGAAGATCAGACCGACGCCGCCGGTGACGGTGAGCACCCCGAGCACGATCCGGAAGACCACCGGGTCGATGTCGAAATGACGCCCGAGGCCTCCGCACACCCCGGCGATGACATGGTTGCGCCTGCTGCGGCGCAGCGGGGGCCGGTCGGCGGGCGGGGGCGGTGCGTCGGCCGCCGGGCTGTGGTGGACGTCGGTCATGCCGTCCATGGTGACGCGCGCACCAGGGCGTCCGTATCCGGCCCTACCCTGGCGCAACCCTGAGATCCCCCGGGCCGATGTGGGGGGCTGCCCTGATGTCCGGGCCCGGCCCGGCGTGTGACCATCAGGTACATGCCCGTAGCCGCAGCATCCCGTCCCCCGCTCGCCCCGGACCCCGAGGATCCGCCCCAGCGCCGGCTGTACCGCAGCGCCGACGGGCGGATGCTGGGTGGCGTCGCGCGCGGGCTGGCCGGGCACCTGGGGCTGCCGGTGGTCTGGGTACGGCTCGCGTTCCTGGGCATGTTCATGTTCGGTGACGGGCTCGGGGTGCTGCTCTACGCCGCGTTCTGGGTCTTCGTACCGCTCGGGGTCGGCGGCACCGCGCCGCCCCGCCCGTACTTCGACGCGCTCTCCCAGGGCCGGCGGCTGCTGCGCCGGCCCGACCGGCGCCAGTTCGTGCCGCTGCTCGTGCTCGTCGTCAGCGTCGCCGTCTTCGTCGGGAAGGTGCGGGTCGGCGGGGACTCCAGCCGCTTCGCCCTGCCGGTCCTGCTGGTCGGCGCCGGCGTGGTGCTGGTGTGGCGGCAGGCCGACAACGCCCGCAAGCAGAACTGGACCTCCGACGCCGACCGCAACGCGCGCCTGCTCCAGCTGGCCCGGACGCTGGCCGGCGTGCTGCTGGTCGGCGTCGGACTCACCGTCTTCCTCGTCGTGCGCGGCTCCGCCGCCCAGCTGAGCAACGTCCTCACCGCCACGCTCGCCGTCCTGGTCGGCATCGCCCTGCTCGCCGGACCCTGGCTGATCCGGATGACCCAGGACCTGTCCGAGGAGCGCCTGATGCGCATCCGCGCCCAGGAACGCGCCGAGGTCGCCGCCCACGTCCACGACTCCGTGCTGCACACCCTCACCCTGATCCAGCGCAACGCCGAGGACGCCGGCGAGGTGCGCCGGCTGGCCCGCGCCCAGGAACGGGAGCTGCGCAACTGGCTGTACAAGCCCGAGGGCACCGGCAAGGACGAGGAGGAGGAACCCGCGACCCTCGCCGAGGCCGTCAAGCGGGCCGCCGCCGAGGTCGAGGACCTCCACGGGGTGCAGATCGAGGTCGTGGTCGTCGGTGACTGCCCGCTCGACGAGAAGCTCGGCGCCCAGGTCCAGGCCGCGCGCGAGGCGATGGTCAACGCCGCCAAGTACGGTGGCGAGGGAGGGCCGGTGCAGGTCTACGCCGAGGTCGAGGGCCGGACGGTCTTCGTGTCCGTACGCGACCGGGGGCCGGGCTTCGACATCGACGCGGTACCGGCCGACCGGATGGGCGTACGAGAATCGATCATCGGCCGGATGCAGCGCAACGGCGGCACCGCACGGCTGCGGGCCGCCGCGGGCGGCGGCACGGAAGTCGAGCTGGAGATGGAGAGGGCGGGCGGGCAATGAGCGAGGCGGCGACGGACAGGCGGGTGCGGGTGGTGCTCGTCGACGACCACCGGATGTTCCGTACGGGCGTGCAGGCGGAGATCGGCGACACCGCGCGCACCGGGGTCGAGGTGGTCGGCGAGGCGGCCGACGTGGACCAGGCGGTCACGGTCATCACGGCCACCCGCCCCGAGGTGGTGCTGCTCGACGTGCACCTGCCCGGCGGCGGTGGCGTCGAGGTGCTGCGGCGGTGCGCCCCGCTGATGGCGGCGGCCGAGCACCCGGTGCGGTTCCTGGCCCTGTCGGTCTCCGACGCGGCCGAGGACGTCATCGGGGTGATCCGCGGCGGGGCCCGCGGCTACGTCACCAAGACCATCACCGGCGCCGACCTCGTCGACTCGATCTTCCGGGTGCAGGACGGCGACGCGGTGTTCTCGCCGCGCCTGGCCGGCTTCGTGCTCGACGCGTTCGCCTCCACGGACGCGCCGCCGGTGGACGAGGACCTCGACCGGCTGACCCAGCGCGAGCGGGAGGTGCTGCGGCTGATCGCCCGCGGGTACGCGTACAAGGAGATCGCCAAGCAGCTGTTCATCTCCGTCAAGACGGTCGAGTCGCACGTCTCGGCGGTGCTGCGCAAGCTCCAGCTGTCCAACCGGCACGAGCTGACGCGCTGGGCGACGGCCCGCCGGCTGGTCTGACCGGACCTTCCTGCGGTGTGACCCACACCGCAGGAAAGGGGTGCAACCCGGGCCCGGCCGGGTGCCTCTTGGGTGGCGTGATGAGCCTGACGGGGACCCCCTTCTTCGCGACGGCGGTCGCACTGACCGTGACCGCCGTCGTCCTGCCGCTGGCCGTGTGGAGCAAGGTGCGCGGCCCGGCCGTCGTACGTCTGCTCCTGCGCGCCCTGATGGTGGTCTTCGCCCAGGTCATGGCCGTCGCCCTGGTCTTCGTCGCGGTCAACCGGGCGGAGAACTTCTACGCCTCCTGGGACGACCTGCTGGGCACGGGGGACTACGTCAACGCGGCCGAGGACCTCGGGCCCGACGGGCTCGGCGGCAAGCGGCCCGACGCGCAGCCGAAGGTGCGCCAGGAGTTCCGGCCGGTGGACGAGCTCGGCGGGCAGGTGCGCATGACCGAGCTGGACGGGAAGGTCTCCGGGGTCAAGGGCGAGGTCTACGTCTGGCTGCCGCCGCAGTACGACGACCCGGCGTACAAGGACCGCACGTTCCCGGTGGTCGAGCTGATCCCCGGCATGCCCGGGACCGGCAAGTCCTGGTTCCTGGGGCTCAAGGTGCACCAGCAGCTGGAGCCGCTGATGCGCAGCGGCCGGATCCAGCCGTTCGTGCTGGTCTCGCCGCGCACCATGCTGCTCGGCAGCACCGACACCGGCTGCGCCAACATCACCGGCAAGGTCAACGCGGACAGCTGGCTGAGCGTCGACGTCCGCAAGATGGTCGTGGACAACTTCCGGGTGCGCGCCGACGCCTCCTCCTGGGGCGTCGCCGGCTACTCGGCCGGCGCCTACTGCGCCGCCAAGCTGGCCGTCTCCCACCCCGACCGCTACGCCGCGGCCGTCTCCCTGTCCGGCTACAACGACCCCGGCCAGGAGCCCGCCTCGCTGGTGGGCCAGGACCCGGAGCTGCGCCGTACGCACAACCTGGTGCACCTGCTGACCTCCGCGCCGGTCCCGCCGCCGGTGTCGCTGTGGATGTCCGGCGCGCAGGCCGACGGCTACGCGTCCGCCGTGGAGCTGAGCAAGGCGGCGCGGCAGCCGACGGTCGTGCACGCGGAGAAGGTGCACGGCGGGCACAACATCGAGACGTGGGTGCGGCAGCTGCCGCAGGCCTTCACCTGGCTGAGCGGGCTGCTCAGGGCGGGGTAGCGCGGGCGGGCGGCGCTGCGCGGGCGGCGCTGCGCGGGTGGCGCTGCGCGGGTGGCGCTGCGCGGGCGGCGCGGGCGGCTCAGGCGGGGCGGACCGCGCCGGCCCAGGGCATCGAGTCGATCGGGGCGAGGCGCACCGTCGAGCCGGGGCGGGGCGCGTGGATCATCTGGCCGTTGCCGACGTAGAGCCCGACATGCGTGACACCGGAGTAGAAGAAGACCAGGTCACCCGGGGCCAGCTGGCTCTTGGCGACCCGTCGGCCGGCGTTGATCTGGGTGTACGTGGTGCGCGGCAGCGAGACCCCGGCCGAGCGCCAGGCCGCCTGGGTCAGCCCGGAGCAGTCGAACGCACCCGGCCCGGTCGCCCCCCACACGTACGGCTTGCCCATCGCCCCGTACGCGAAGGCCACGGCCCGGGCGGCACGCGAGCCGTCGGCGGCCGGCGGGGACTGCGGGGCCGCGGCGGGTGCGACGGCCGGGGCGGCGTCGGTGTTCAGGGCCTCGTACCGGGCGCGCTGCTCGGCGGTGAGCTTGGCCAGCAGCCGCTGCGCGGCGGCGAGCTTGCCCTCGGCGACGGCCTTGTGCCGGGCGAGCTCGGCCTGCCGTGCGCGCAGTTCGCCGAGCCGGCCGGCGGACTGCGCCCGCAGCTTGCCGACCTCGTCCAGGCCCCGGCGTACGGAGGCCACCTCGGCGGCGCTGCGGTCCCCGGCCCGGGTCATCAGGGCCACGCCCTCCAGGTACTCCTCGGGGTCGCGGGACAGCGCCAGCCGGAGCGCGGGGGTCAGGCCGCCGCTGCGGTACTGGGAGGCGGCGAGGGCACCGAGCGCGGAGCGGGCGGTGTTCAGCCGGTCGGTCTTGCGGGCGGTCTCGTCGCGCAGGTCCTCCAGGGCCCGCTGCGCCTCGTCGGCCTTCTCCTTCGCCCCGTTGTACTGCTCGGCGGCTTCCTCGGCCTCCTGGTAGAGCCGGTCCACCTGCTCCTTGACCTGCGTGGCGGTGGGCTGCGGGTCGGCCTGCGAGGTGCCTTCGAAGGCGGTGGCGGTGGCAGCGCCCGCCAGGGCGAGGGTGGCGGCGGTGCGGATGGTGCCGCCGGAGAGCGGGCGCTGCCTGGGCTTTCGATGATTGGCCACGCGGCCTTCACGTCCTTCCCCTGTCGGGTGGGTCTTGGGGGAGGACGCTAAACCTGGAGGTAACGGCTTGATGTCGAGATGACCCGAACTGGTCGCATCCGACCGCACGGGACCGTTGCCGACCGCCGCGTGCCGCTCAGTGCCAGAGCAGTGCGATGAAGATGTTGGCGACGGTGAGACCGCCGACCGCCCCGAAGACGCCCTTGTCGACCCGCTCGTCGTCGCGCTTGACGTAGACGAGGGCGAGGACCACGAAGAGGACGGCGAGCTTCACGCCGATCTTGACGTGGTTGAGGCTGCCGCCGTCCATCTCCCGGAAGCCCACCAGCGCCATGCCGGTGACCAGCATCGTCAGCGCGCCGTGCAGCATGCCGGGCGTGAACCGCGCGGTGCCGGTGCCCATCGCCTTCATCTGACCGAGGAAGCCGCCGAGCAGGGCCGCGATACCGATGATGTGCAGACCGACGAAGACGCTGATGAGGACGCTCATACGGGCGAGCGTACGGGTGGCGCGCACGGCGCCCGCGCGCGGGGTCCCGGCACGTGTCAGCGCCGGCCGCGGCCGCCGAGGAAGGGCAGCAGCTCGGCGAGGACCGCCTCCGGCTGCTCCTCGGGCAGGTAGTGGCCGCAGTCCTTCACGCGCACCACCCGGGTGTCGGCCCCGAGCCCCGGGACGACGGCGCGCAGCGCCTCGTAGTTGCTGCGGTCCCCGCCGAGCCCGAGCACCGGCACCGTCACCGGGCCGTACGTGCGCAGGTCGGCGATGTCCTGCGGGAACGCGCGGTACCAGTCGTTGCCGGCCCGGACCGCCTCGGGGTCGTCGTAGGCGCGGGCGTAGACGGCGCGGGAGCGGGCGTCGACGGTGTCGGGGTCGGCGGCGCCGTGGGTGAAGAGCCAGTCCAGCAGGAGGTGGTAGCGCCCGGCGAGCAGCGCCTCGGGCAGGCCGTGCACCTGGTTGAACGCGAACCACCACAGGTGGCGCCGGCCGTCCTGCGGCAGCAGCGGCAGCTGCGCCCAGCCGTCGTCGGGGTGGGTCACGTCGAGGAGGGCGAGGCTGCGGGTGGCGCCGGGGTGGTTGGCGGCGTGCGCGTGGGCGACCATCGCGCCGATGTCGTGGCCGACGAGGTGGGCGGAGGCGATGCCCAGGTGGGCCAGGAGCGCGTGGACGTCGGCCGCCATCGTCTTCTTGTCGTACCCGGTGGGCGGCTTGGCCGAGCCGCCCATGCCGCGCAGGTCGACGGCGACCACCCGGTGGTGGAGGGCCAGCTCCGGCAGCACCTTGTGCCACTGCCACCAGGTCTGCGGCCAGCCGCCGAGCAGCACCACGGGCTCGCCGGAGCCGCCCTCGACGTAGTGCAGGCGGGTGCCGTTGACGTCGGCGTGCGCGCTGGTGAAGCCGCCGCCGAGGGAGGCGGCGAGGGCGGCGTCGGAGAGGTCGTGGGCGAAGGGGTGCTCGGGCATGGCTGTCCTCACGGTGGGGGTACGGTTGCGCGACCGGCGACCGTACGAATTCCTCGAACTGTCCTGGCGGGAATGACCGTACGAGATCTTCGTACAATTGGCAACGGGCCGGGTGGCGTCCGTACGAGTTCTGCGTACAGTGGGGCCATGGCCGCCGTTGTCGAACTGACGCACCCCGAGACCGACCGCATCGAGCTGGTCGAGGTCCTCGCGGCGCTCGGGCATCCCGCGCGGCTGGAGATCGTGCGCAAGCTGGCCGCCGCCGGGGAGTCCTCCTGCGGCGAGGTCGTCCCCGACCTGCCGCGCTCCAGCGTCACCCACCACCTCAAGACGCTGCGCGAGAGCGGTGTGATCACCCAGCGGCCGGGCGGGCGCAAGCTCTACCTGGCGCTGCGCCGCGACGACCTCCAGGCCCGCTTCCCCGGCCTGCTGGACCTCGTCCTCGGCCTCGCCGCCGCCCCCTAGCGCGGGGCAGCGATTTCGCGGGGCCGGGACCGCGTGTCGGTGCGGAGCCCTAAACTCGGAAAGCGATGAGCAGCCTCTTTGACGACAGTTTCCTGGCGGACTTCTCCCCGGCCGACGAGGAGCCCCCGCCCCCGCCCGAGGACACCGCCCCCGAGGCGGGTGCGGACGACCTCTTCGAGGGTCACTTCGACCTGCCCATGAGCGGGGACCGGTACTACCGCGACGGTTCGCCCAAGCCCGTCCTCGACCCGGAGACGCTGCTCCACGGGCTGAACGAGCAGCAGCGGGCCGCCGTCGTGCACGCCGGCTCGCCCCTGCTCATCGTCGCCGGCGCCGGTTCCGGCAAGACCCGCGTGCTCACCCACCGCATCGGGCACCTGCTCGCCGCCCGCGGCGTCCACCCCGGCCAGATCCTCGCGATCACCTTCACCAACAAGGCCGCCGGGGAGATGAAGGAGCGCGTCGAGGCCCTCGTCGGCCCCCGCGCCCAGGCGATGTGGGTGTCCACCTTCCACAGCGCCTGCGTCCGCATCCTGCGCCGCGAGTCCAAGAAGCTCGGCTTCACCTCGTCGTTCTCGATCTACGACGCGGCCGACTCCAAGCGGCTGATGGCCCTGGTCTGCCGGGACCTCGACCTGGACCCCAAGCGCTACCCGCCCAAGTCCTTCAGCGCCAAGATCTCGAACCTCAAGAACGAGCTGATAGACGAAGAGGCCTTCGCCGACCAGGTGGCCGCGGAGTCCGCAGGCGGGTTCGAGAAGACGCTCGCCCAGGCGTACGCGATGTACCAGGCCCGGCTGCGCGAGGCCAACGCCCTGGACTTCGACGACATCATCATGACCACGGTGCACCTGCTCCAGGCGTTCCCGGACGTCGCCGAGCACTACCGGCGCCGCTTCCGGCACGTCCTGGTCGACGAGTACCAGGACACCAACCACGCCCAGTACACCCTCGTGCGCGAGCTGGTCGGCCCCGGCTACCCGGACCTGCCGCCCGCCGAGCTGTGCGTCGTCGGTGACGCCGACCAGTCGATCTACGCCTTCCGCGGGGCGACCATCCGCAACATCCTCCAGTTCGAGGAGGACTACAAGGACGCGACCACGATCCTGCTGGAGCAGAACTACCGCTCCACGCAGACCATCCTGTCCGCGGCCAACGCCGTCATCGAGCGCAACGAGAACCGCCGTCCCAAGAACCTGTGGACGGTCGCCGGCGAGGGTTCCAGCATCACCGGGTACGTCGCCGACACCGAGCACGACGAGGCGCAGTTCGTCGCCGACGAGATCGACCGGCTCACCGACGCCGGCGACGCCAAGGCCGGCGACGTCGCGATCTTCTACCGCACCAACGCCCAGTCCCGCGTGTTCGAGGAGATCTTCATCCGGGTCGGCCTGCCCTACAAGGTCGTCGGCGGCGTCCGCTTCTACGAGCGCAAGGAGGTCCGGGACGTCCTGGCCTACCTGCGCGTCCTCGCCAACCCCGAGGACACCGTGCCGCTGCGCCGGATCCTGAACGTGCCCAAGCGCGGCATCGGCGAACGCGCCGAGGCGATGATCGAAGCGCTGGCCCTGCGCGAGAAGATCACCTTCCCGCAGGCGCTGCGCCGGGTGGACGAGGCCTACGGCATGGCCGCCCGGTCCACCAACGCCGTCAAGCGGTTCAACGTCCTGATGGAAGAGCTGCGGACCATCGCCGAGTCGGGCGCCGGACCCGCCGTGGTGCTCGAGGCGGTGCTGGAGCGCACCGGCTACCTGGCCGAGCTCCAGGCCTCGACGGACCCCCAGGACGAGACCCGGATCGAGAACCTCCAGGAGCTGGCGGCCGTCGCCCTGGAGTTCGAGCAGGCCCGCGCTGAGGCCGCGGCGCCGGAGGCCGGCGCCGCGGGCTCCGGCTCCCTGGCGGAGTTCCTGGAGCAGGTCGCCCTGGTCGCCGACTCCGACCAGATCCCCGACGAGGACACGGACGGCACGGGCGTCATCACGCTGATGACCCTGCACACCGCCAAGGGCCTGGAGTTCCCCGTCGTCTTCCTGACCGGCATGGAGGACGGGGTCTTCCCGCACATGCGGGCGCTCGGCCAGACCAAGGAGCTGGAGGAGGAGCGGCGGCTGGCGTACGTCGGCATCACCCGCGCCCGCGAACGCCTCTACCTGACCCGTTCCGCCATGCGCAGCGCCTGGGGCACCCCCTCGTACAACCCGCCGTCGCGGTTCCTGGAGGAGATCCCCGACCAGTACCTGCAGTGGAAGCGCACCGGCGCCCAGAAGCCGGCCGGGCCGCTCGGTGTCGGCCGGGGCGCGGGCAAGGCCTCGTTCGGTACGTCGCCGGAGGCGTTCTTGTCGTCCGCGCGGACGAAGTCGGGCCCGTCGGGCTTCGCCACGCGCCGGGCCACCGAGAAGCCGGTCGTCGCGCTGGCCGTCGGCGACCGGGTCACGCACGACCAGTTCGGCCTGGGCACGGTCATGGAGGTCAAGGGGACCGGCGCGGACGCGCAGGCCACGATCGACTTCGGCGACGCCAAGCCGAAGCGGCTGCTGCTGCGGTACGCGCCGGTGGAGAAGCTCTGAAGAAGGCCGCTCCGGGGGAAGCCGCTCCGAAGGGGGCCGCTCCCGGGGAGGCCGGGGCCCGGTCCGTACGGCTGAAGGCCGTGCGGACCGTGGCGGTGCGGGCCCGGTTGCGGGCGGGTCGGCGTCGGCTAGTTGGGGTTGAGGCCGTGCGAGCGGAGCCAGGAGCTCGGGTCGACCGGTGAGCCGCCGCCGGGGCGCACCTCGAAGTGCAGGTGCGGGCCGGTGGAGTTGCCGGAGTTGCCCGAGTAGGCGATCACGTCACCGGCCTTGACCTTGCCCGAGCGGATCTTGGCGCTGCTCAGGTGGCAGTACCAGGTCTCGGTGCCGTCGGGGGAGGTCAGTATCACCATGTTGCCGTAGGCGCTGTTCCACTGGGTGCGCACGGTGCCGTCCGTGGCGGCCATGACCGGCGTGCCGTAGGCGACGGGGAAGTCGATACCGGTGTGCAGGGACATCCAGTTGACGCCCGACTGGCCGTAGCCGGCGCTCAGGCCGTGCTGGGCGACCGGGAGGGCGAACTTCGGACGGGCCGCCTCCTTGGCCGCCGCCTCCGCCTCGCGCTTCTTCTTCTCCAGCTCCTGGCGCTCGCGCAGGTCGATGCGCTCCTGGGTGCGGCTCGCGCGGTCGGCGAAGTCGCCGGCGTCGGCGCTGAGCGCGGTCAGCTGGGTGTCGAGCTTGTTGTTGGCGGCGACCGGCTTGACCGAGGCCGGGTCGGGCGCGGCCATCGTGGTGGTGTCCTCGCCGCTCTTGTCGCCGCCGGTCAGGCCGCTGACGGAGGCGGCCGCGACACCCGCGACGCCCATCACGCACGCCGAGGGCACGGCCACGGTCAGCAGGGCGGAACGCTTCGCCGGGGTGCGGCGGCGGCTGCTGCCGCCGGCCTTGCCGACGCTCTTCGCGACGCCCTTGGCGCCGCTCTTCCCGGCGCTCCTGCCCGCGGCGCGGCGCGCGGTGCGCGAGCCGGCGGGCGCCTCCGCGGCGGCGATCGCCGCCGCGGACATGGTCTGGGTCTCGGCCGCGTGCACGTCCGGCCCGAGGGCTTCGGGCAGCACGTCCTCGGTCACGTCGACGGTGAACTCGTCGTCGGCGACGACCTCGAAGACGGCGGTGGCCTCGTAGGAGGCGCCGGGCTCGTAGGAGGCGTCGGCCTCGAAGGTGGCCGTGGCGTCGTAGGCAGGGGCGCCCTCGTACGCGGAGGCGCCCTCGTACGCAGGGGCACCTTCGTAGGAGGGGGTGCTGTCGTAGGAGGCGGCGCCGTCGTAGGAGGTGTAGCCGTAGCCGGTCTCCGGCTGGAGCTGCTGCGGGAGTTCCTCCTGCGGCAGGGAGTTCCAGGCGGTGGCGTCGTAGGCGCCGGTCTCCGTGCCCGTGGTGCCGAAACCGGGCAAGGCCCAGTGGCCGGTCTGCTCGGCCGAGGCGTCGTAGCCGAACGAGCCGGGCGAGGCGGGGGAGACGGACGGGGACTGGAAGTCGGTGGTCCACTGCCCCGTGGCGTCCTGCGGAGCGGACTGCGGGGGGACGGTGGAGAGGTAACCCTCCTGCGGGGCGGCGTTCCAGGCGGTGGCGTCGTAGGCGCCGGTGTCCTGGGCGGCGGCGTAAGCCGTGTAGTCGTACCCCTGGCCCTGGGTTTCAAAGGAACCGTAGGACACATCACCAGCGAAAGTGGTGGTGGAGAGGCCGTCATACCCGGGATCCGGGTACTGGCCCGACGAGGGGCGGTCGTTCACCAACTTCTCTTTCGCCTCGGCAGTGGGGGCCTGGGTGGCCGGGGAATGGTGAATTCCCCGGAGGAGAGCAGTGGCGTGACTGTACCCGGCGGTCACTGGCAACGACAATCTTCGGGGCGCCTCGGGTCTCGCGGAACCGGGCATTCGGCTGTCTTTCGGTCACACGCTGGTCCAGCCTTGGCCTTGAGTTCGAAATGCGTTCGACAAACGGCGGGTTGTCGTTCACGCGACGGAAGCGGCCCCCGGTCCGTCGTCGGCAACCACGGACGGCGAGCCGTCCAGAGCGCGCCGGACCGCGGCGATCACGGCCGGGTGGGCCGCCAGGGCGAGGTGCCCGATGCCCGTGACCTGCACGTTCACGGCGAGCAGATCGGGATGCTCGATCCGTGCCGACTCCACCGGCACCATGATGGCGTCGAACTCGCTCCAGAACGCCACGTATCGCGTGCGGCATCCGGGGGCGGGCGCACGCAGTTCGGCCATCACCTCGGAATCCGGACGCATCTGGCGCACCAGGGGGTGCGCGTCCATGAAGGGCGCCACCCGGGTGCCCCCGTGCGGCGTGCCGAGGGTGACCAGCGTGCGCACGCGGACGTCGCCGCCGAGGCGCTGCACGTAGTAGCGGGCGGCGAGGCCGCCGAGGCTGTGGCCGACGATGTCGACCCGTTCGTGCCCGGTGCGCTCGCACAGCTCCTCGACCCGGGCCGCCAGCAGGCGGGCGGTGTCCCGCAGATCGCTCGTGAACGGCGAGTAGTTGTACGCCTCGACCCGGCGCAACCCGTCCGCGCCGAGGGCGCGGCGCAGCAGCACGAACACCGAACGGTTGTCGTTGAACCCGTGCAGGAGCAGGACCGGCGGCCGGCGGCCGGGGCGCGCGGCGCAGCGGCCGCCGGCGGCTGCCCGCTCCTGCCGGATCCCAGTGGGATAGAGCACGACGTGACCGGCGAGCACCACGGCCTCAAGCACCGCAGCCCGCAGCGCACCCCCCGCCCTCCCCCCACCGACCAGATACGCCAGCCCCATCACTGCTCCCCCTCTGCCTCTCCCGGCTTTGCACGGCGCGCCGCCCTACGTGCGCCGCGTGCCGCTTGTGCGGCGCGCTGCCCGCGCCTGCGCGCCCTGCTGTCCGTGCCCGTGCCCGTGCGTCGTGCCGCCCGTGCCGAGAGCCGCCGCCCGGCCCTGGGCCCGCGCCTTGTGTCGCGTGCCCGCGCCGCGTGCGGCGTCGCGCGCCTGCGCCTCGTGTGGTGCGTGCCTGTGCCGCGTGCCGCCGGTGCCGCGTGCCGCCCGTGCCCGCGCCTCGCGCTGCCCCTGCCGTCCCCCCTCCCCGAGGCCGGCCTCGCGCTTCGTGCCGCCCGGGCCCGCGCTCGGTGCCGTCCATGCCTGTGCCGTGTGCCGTGTGCCGTGTGCCTTGTGCCGTCCGTGCCCGTGGCGCGTGTGCAGCGCCGCGCGCCTCGTGTGCCTGTCCCGTGCCGCGTGCGCCGGTCGGCTGCGTGTGCGGGGTCCGCGCACGCGTGTCCCAGTGCGTCCGCGGGTGGGCGGTCAGGCCCGCGTGCCTAGTTGGCCCCGTGCGCCGGTCAGTCCACGCCTGCCTGGTCGGTTCGCGCGTGCCGGTCGGCCGACGCGGCCTCGCCCGGTCGTCCATGTGCCGGTCTGTCCCCGCGTGCCTGGTCGGTTCGCGCTCTCCGGTTGGTTCGTGCATGCCTGGTCGGTCCTGCCGGGCCGGGTCGGCGCACGCGTACCGGTTCGCGCCCGCGCGTGCCGGTTCAGTCCACGCGTGCCCGGTCGGCCCGCACACGCCCGGCCCGCACGCCCGGTCCGCACACGCCCGGTCCGCACGCCCGGCCCGCGCACGCCCGGTCCACGCACGCCCGGTCCGCGCACGTGTCCCCTCCGCCCGCGGGAGCGCGGTCCGGGCGTGCTCTGCTGGTCCCGGCGCGCCCGCCCGGACCCTGGGCGCGCCTTCTGTCCTCGTCGGTCCGCTCTGCCTCATGGGCCTCAAGGGCCCTCGTGGGCCCCCATCTGCCCCCTTGGGCGCCCTTTGCCCCCTCAGGCCGGTGGGCCCGGTGAGCCCGAGAGCCCGGTGGCGCAGCCCGGTTCCCCAGCCGGCTCCGTGCCGGCGTCAGGCTCGGGCGGGCGGGTGCCGAAGTGCCACGCCACCGTGCCGTGCGGCTGACGGCGCGGTGGCGCGGCGACTCGTTGCGGCTCCCTTTGCGACCGGTGCGTGTGAATCAGTGGCGTCCCACGTGTGATTTCCCCCTCCCGCTTGACCGTGAAACGGCAGCGTGCGCGATGCTGTGCTTAACGTTCGTTCACTCGGGAGGCAGTGCGATGGGTGTGACCGGTCCGATCCGTGTGGTGGTGGCCAAGCCGGGTCTCGACGGCCACGACCGGGGCGCCAAGGTCATCGCGCGCGCCCTGCGCGACGCGGGCATGGAGGTCATCTACACGGGCCTGCACCAGACTCCGGAGCAGATCGTCGACACCGCGATCCAGGAGGACGCCGACGCGATCGGCCTGTCGATCCTCTCCGGCGCCCACAACACGCTGTTCGCGCGGGTCCTGGAGCTCCTGAAGGACCGCGACGCCGAGGACATCAAGGTCTTCGGCGGCGGCATCATCCCGGAGGAGGACATCGCTCCCCTCAAGGCCAAGGGCGTGGCCGAGATCTTCACCCCCGGCGCCACCACCACGTCGATCGTCGACTGGGTCCGCACCAACATCCGCCCCGCAGCCTGACCCTGAGCCGGCCCCGGCCCCGGGCCCACTCCGGCCCCGGCCCCGGCCCCGGGCCCACTCCGGGCCCGGCCTGCGGCGCCGCTGCCCGGCGGTGCGGGCGGCCCGGCACGCGGGCAGCGGCCGCGCGGACGGCGGGTACGTACGGCCCCGCCGGCACGGCGGAGGCGGACGCCGTCGGGCCGGACCCCGGACCGGGCAGGGCCCAGCCACGCCGGGCGGGTGTCCGGTCCGGGACCCACTCGCCCCAGGCCGGTGCCCGTGCCAGGGCAGGCTCCCCAGACCGGTGTCCGTGTCAGGGCAGGCTGCAGGCCGGTGTCCGGGCCAGGACCCGCTCGGCCCAGGCCGGTGTCCGTGTCAGGGCAGGGTCCAGGCTGGTGCCCGGGCTCGGACCCGCTCGGCCCAGACCGGTGTACGCGCAAGGGCCCGGTCGCGCCAAGAGGGTGGCCGTGCCGAGGCCCGGGCAGGCCCGGCGTGTGTGCGTGTGCCCGTGTGCCGGTGTGCCGCGCACGCGGCCGGTGCCGGCGCCCAGGTCCGGTCAGGCCGGGCGGGGGTCCGGGCAGAGCCCCGTCAGGCCGGGGTGAGTTCCTTCAGCATGGCCGCGCGGACATGGAGGGTGGCGACCAGCCGCTGGAAGGCCTCCGACCAGTAGGACGAGGCACCCTGTGAGGCGTCCGGGCCCTCTTCCCGAGGCGCGGTCAGCGCCTCCAGGCGTATGGCCTCGACCGGATCGAGGCACCGCTCGGCCAGGCCCATCACCCCGCTGAAGCTCCACGGATAGCTGCCCGCCTGCCGGGCGGTGTCCAGCGCGTCCACCACGGCCCGCCCCAGCGGCCCGGACCACGGCACCGTGCACACGGCGAGCAACTGGAACGCCTCCGACAGTCCGTGCGCCCCGACGAACTCGGCCACCCACCCAGCCCGTTCCTCCTCCGGCAGCGTCTCCAGCAGCTTCGCCCGCTCCGCGAGCGAGGCCGTGGCCGGGCCGGCGGCCGGCGGGGCCGCCGCCGAACCGAGCAGGGCCCGCGCCCACGGCGCGTCCCGCTGCCGTACCGCCGCCCGGCACCACGCCGCGTGCAGCTCCGCAGCCCAGCCCTCGGCCACCGGCAGCGCCAGTATCGCGGCAGGGTCCAGCCCCCCGAAGCGCTCCCGCCAGCACCCCAGGGGCGCCGCCTCCACCAGCTGGCCCAGCCACCAGGCCCGCTCCCCGCGCCCGGTCGGCGGCTTCTTGACGACCCCGTCCCGCTGCATCCCCGCGTCGCACTCCGCCGGAGGCGTCACCCCCTCCGGGCCCACACAGGCCAGGGCCCGCTCCGCCATCCGCGCCGCCAGCGCGGACTGCGGCAGCGCAGACAGCAGCTCGGCCGCCGTCGCCCGGACGTTCCGGCTGCGGTCGCCCAGCGCCGCTTCCAGGAACGGCTCGTCCTGCGGCGACAGCCCCGTCCGCAGCGAGTCGAGGAACATCAGCCGGTCCTCCGCCCGCTCCGTCGACCAGGTCGAGGCCAGGAGCCGTACCGCCGCAGGCCCGTCGTACGCGCGGACCGCCCCGAGCAGGGCCACCCGCTCGGCGAACAGCCCTTCCTGCCACAGCCGCTTCACCGCCTCCCCGTCCGCCGGGTCCGGCAACTCCCCACCGCCGGCGCCGCCGCGCAGCGCGAAGCGCCACTCCGGGTTCAGCCGGGCCAGCCACAGCCCCCGCGGCCCGGCCAGGGCCAGCGCCTGCGGCCTCAGGTCCGTACGGGCCCGCGCCGCGTCCAGCAGCGCCGGCACCAGCGCGGCCGGCGCGCGG
>NZ_JAJAUY010000086.1 GCF_020532625.1 Streptomyces antimicrobicus
CCTGTGGGAGAGTAGGACGCCGCCGAACAACCCGCCCTTTTAGCTCAGTCGGTAGAGCGTCTCCATGGTAAGGAGAAGGTCAACGGTTCGATTCCGTTAAAGGGCTCAGAGAGAAGGCCCCCGCCATTCGGCGGGGGCCTTCTTGCGTTTCCGGGCCGGAATGTTTCCGGCCCGGATCCCTCCGGGCCGGAAACGCCGGTCAGTAGTAGCCCGTCTCGCCGTCGAGGAGTTCGCGCATCGCGTCCAGATGGCCCGCGTGCCGGGCGGTCTCCTCGATCATGTGGAGCAGGATCCAACGCAGGGAGGCGGAGCCGGCCTTGTAGTCGGTGTTACGGCCGGTGTCCTCCAGCGAGTGCGCGGCGATGATCTCGTTGGATATGGCGCACTGGTCGTCGTACTCCTCCAGCAGCTGGGCCAAGGTGGTGCCCTCGACCTGCATGTCCGCGTCCTCGATGTCCCCGAACTGGGGATTCACCTCGGACGGACGGTCCAGGAGGATCACTTCGAACCAGCAGTGCTCGACCCAGCGCATGTGGGACACGAGGCCGGCGACCGTCATGAGGGGTGAGGAAGGGAGTACCGCCCGATGGGCGTTCTCCTCGGACAGGCCCTGGCACTTCCACTGGATGATGGAGCGCTGCATGTCGAGCCAGCCAACGAGCTGGGTGCGTTCATCCGCGCTGTATGCGGGGCGAGTTCGGGGGGTCGGCATGCCCGGTGACGCTAGCGCAGGTTTTGGCCAATGCGCAGCACTTTTGCTGGGATCAATCGCCCGTTCGCTGTTCGGGGACCCGGAAAGCGAGGATTGCCATGTCGTCCGAGGCCGGTTCGGCCGCGAAGCGTTCCACGGCGCGCAGCACCCGGGCGGCCACCGCGCCCGCGGTCAGCCCCGTACAGGTGGTCAGCACCTCGGCCAGGCCGTCGTCGCCGAGCATGCGGCTGCCCTCGCGGCGCTCGGTCACGCCGTCGGTGACGCACAGCAGGACGTCGCCCGGTTCGAGCGTGAGCGTCTCCTCGTGGAGGTCGAGGTCCTCCATGACGCCCAGCAGCGGCTGGGGTTCGGCGGCCGGGACGACCTGGCCGTCCGGGCGCAGCCGCAGGGGGAGCGGGTGGCCGGCGCACACGACCTTCATCAGGGCGCTGCCGTCGGTCTGCGGGTGCAGCTCGCCGTACAGGAGGGTCAGGAAGCGGCTGCGGGCGCCCTCGTCGAGGATGGCCGCGTTGAGCCGCTCCAGGACGGCCGGTCCGCCGAGGCCCTCGCGGGCCAGCAGGCGCAGCGCGTGCCGGGCCAGGCCGGTGACCGCCGCGGCCTCGGGGCCCGTGCCGCAGACGTCGCCGATGGCGAAGCCGTACGCGCCGTCGCGGATGGGGAAGACGTCGTAGAAGTCGCCGCCGACCTCGTTGCCCTCACCGGCCGCGCGGTAGATGACCTCGACCTCGACGCCGGGGATCGCGGGGGAGCCGGGCGGCAGCAGGCTGCGCTGGAGGGAGCGGCTGATCGCCATGCGCTCGGAGTAGAGGCGGGCGTTGTCGAGGGCGAGCGCGGCGCGGCGGGAGAGGTCCTCGGCCAGTTCGAGGATCTCCTGGCGGAACTGTTCCCCGGAAGGGTTGCCCAGGGTCAGCAGCCCGATCACCCGATTGCGTGCCATGAGCGGCAGGACCACGGACTCGCCGCCGACCGCGCTCGCGCCTTCCTTCCAGGGGCGGGCGCCGGGCGGCTCGGTGAACCGCTCCGGCGCGCTGACCCGGCGCAGCAGGGCCTTGAGGCCGTCGATGCGCTCCTCGTCCTCGTGCAGGACGTAGCTGAGGTGGGGCTCGGAGGCCTGGTCGGCGATGGTGTAGACGGCGCACCAGGTGGCGAGGGTGGGGACGGTCATCTGGGCCATGAGGGCCAGGGTCTGGTCCCGGTCGAGGGTGCCGGCCAGCAGGTCGGAGGCCTCGACGAGGAAGGACAGGGAGCCGCGGCGCAGCCGCTCCAGCTCGCCGAGGCGGGCGGACTCCACGGCCAGGGCGATCCGGTCGGCGGCGAACTGAAGGCGCAGGGCCGCCTCGTTGGAGTAGCGGCCGGGGTTCTCGGCGGCGACGCCGAGGGAGCCGGTCAGCCGGCCCTCGACCTTGAGCGGCACGGTGACCACCGAGCGCATGCCGGTGGACTGCAGGAGCGGTACGGCGCCGGGCAGGGCGGTGAGGTCGTCGTGGACGGCGGGCATGCGGGCGGAGCCGTAGCGGCTGGCGCCGGCCTCGACGGGTACCCGGGCGAAGCGCTGGCGGGTGGAGGGCAGGCCGGTGGTGGCCCGTACCTCCAGCTCGGTCTCGTCGTCGGTGGCCAGCAGCAGGAACGCGGCGTCGCCGTCGAGCATGTCGCGGGCGCGTTCGACGGTGCGCTGCAGGAGGCCGTCGAGGTCGTCGGGGGCGGGGGAGCCGATGAAGGCCTCGAACGGGTCGGTGGCGCGGGGCTCGGTGAACGGGCCGGCGTCGGCGCTGGGGACCCGGACCGGGGTCTGGAGCAGGGCGCGTTCGTCGTCGTGGACGAGCAGGCAGACGACGGAGGGTTCGCCGTGGGCGTCGCGCACGCGCAGGTGGGAGGCGTAGACGGGGATGATCCGGCCGTCGGCGGCGCGGATGCCGTAGCTGCCCTCCCAGCGGGACAGCCGCAGGGCCTCGGCGATGCCGGTGCCGGTGCCGGGGGTCTGCGGCCAGGCGGCGAGCTCGCCCACGGGGCGGCCGAGGGCCTTGGCGGCGGGGTGGCCGAAGATGTGCTCGGCGTCCTCGTTCCAGGCGGAGATCCGGTCGTCGGCGTCGATCTGGAGGACGGCGACGCGGACCCGGGTGTCGGCCAGGGGCAGCATGCCGTCCGGCACGACGGGGCCGGCGGAGCGGGTACCGACCGGCCGGTCCGGGAGGTCGAGGCGGAACCAGACCTGCTTGTGGGTGGGGGTGTACTCGACGCCCCAGCGGGTGGCGAGGGCGGCGCAGAGCATCAGGCCGCGGCCGCTCTCGCGGTCCGGGTCGGCGTACGGGCGCGCGCCGGGGGGCTGGAGCGGGAGCTCCCGCTCGGGGTAGCGGTCGGCGACCTCGACGCGTACGCCGTCCTCGGCGCGCAGGCACAGCACCTCGGCGCGGGTGCCGGCGTGCACCACGGCGTTGGTCACGAGCTCGCTCGTGAGGACCACGGCGTCGTCCACGACGTCCGCGAAACCCCAGCCCTGGAGGGTGTCGCGGACGAACGCGCGGGCCGCGGCGACCGAGCGCCCGACGGGTTCGAAGCTGGCAGCCGCCCGAGCCGTGATCACAAGTCTCCTTCGCCGCCGGTTGGACAGTCGGATGCCAGGTTACTTACCTTCGCCGTCGGCGCGGGTGCCGTCGTCACGAAGTCCACTCGCAGGTGCGGGCCGTGTGCGAAGGTGCCGAAGTGTTATGGCCTGCTTCCTTCAGGGTGAAACACTGGGAAGCTAGGAGCGCCGACCACGGGACCTTTCAGGTGGCCGGTGGAGCGGTGGTCGAACCCCTGATCGGGAGGGACACGGTGGAGTCTGGCGGAGCTGCGCGGCGGTCGGGCACGCGGGGCTGGGGGTCCCCCCGGGGGGAGTCGGGGGGCGGACGGCCACGGCGCGGCGGTACGACGGAGGTCGACACCGCGGCCCTGAACCGGCTCCTGGCGGCGCTGGTGTCGATGCGGGACGGAAACTTCCGCAAGCGGCTGACGGTGTCCGGCGAAGGCGTGATGGCGGAGATCGCCGCCGTCTACAACGAGGTCGCCGACCGCAATCTGCACCTGACGGGCGAGTTGTCGCGGGTGCGGCGGATGGTGGGCCGGGAGGGCAAGCTCAGCGAGCGGCTGGAGACGGGGGTCTGCGAGGGCTCCTGGGCGGCGGCGATCGACGCGTCGAACCAGCTGGTGGACGATCTGGCCCGGCCGGTCTCGGAGGTCGGCCGGGTGCTCTCGGCGGTGGCCGAGGGTGATCTGCAGCAGCGGATGGAGCTGCGGACGCAGGGCCAGGACGGGGTGGGGCATCCGCTGCGCGGGGAGTTCCTGAAGGTCGGCCGGACGGTCAACAACCTGGTCGACCAGCTGTCGGCGTTCACCGACGAGGTGACCCGGGTCGCGCTGGAGGTCGGTACCGAGGGCAAGCTCGGTGGTCAGGCCCAGGTGCGCGGTATGTCCGGTTCGTGGAAGGACCTGACGGACTCCGTCAACACCATGGCCTACCGGCTGACCGCTCAGGTGCGTGACATCGCGCTGGTGACGACGGCGGTCGCCAAGGGTGATCTCTCGCGCAAGGTCACGGTGCACGTGGCCGGCGAGATGCTCCAGCTGAAGAACACCGTGAACACGATGGTGGACCAGCTGTCGTCGTTCTCCTCCGAGGTCACCCGGGTGGCCCGGGAGGTCGGTACGGAGGGCGAGCTCGGCGGCCAGGCCACGGTGCCCGGGGTCGCCGGCGTGTGGAAGGACCTGACGGACTCCGTCAACACGATGGCGGGGAACCTGACCGCCCAGGTGCGCGGGATCGCGCAGGTCACGACGGCCGTGGCGAACGGCGACCTCACCCAGAAGGTGACGGTCAGCGCGCGGGGCGAGGTGGCGCAGCTCGCCGAAACGATCAACCAGATGACTGATACCCTGCGCACTTTCGCCGACGAGGTCACGCGCGTGGCCAGCGAGGTCGGCGCGGAGGGCCTGCTGGGCGGCCAGGCGCAGGTGCCGGGCGCGGCGGGCACCTGGAAGGACCTCACCGACTCGGTGAACACGGTCTTCCGGAACCTGACCACGCAGGTGCGCGACATCGCGCAGGTGACCACCGCGGTGGCCAACGGCGACCTGTCGCAGAAGGTCACGGTGGACGTGGCCGGCGAGATGCTGGAGCTGAAGAACACCGTCAACACGATGGTGGACCAGCTCCAGTCGTTCGGTGCCGAGGTGACCCGGGTGGCCCGGGAGATCGGTGCCGAGGGCGAGCTCGGCGGGCAGGCGCACGTACCGGGGGCCGCCGGTACGTGGAAGGACCTCACCGACTCGGTGAACACGGCGTTCCGCAACCTCACCGGGCAGGTCCGCAACATCGCCCAGGTGACCACGGCGGTGGCCAACGGCGACCTGTCGCAGAAGGTCACGGTGGACGTCTCCGGCGAGATGCTCCAGCTGAAGAACACCGTGAACACCATGGTCGACCAGCTGTCGTCGTTCGCCGACCAGGTGACGCGGATGGCGCGGGACGTGGGTACGGAGGGCCGGCTCGGCGGTCAGGCGCGGGTGGAGGGCGTGTCCGGCACCTGGAAGGAGCTGACCGACTCGGTCAACTTCATGGCCGGCAACCTGACCTCCCAGGTGCGGCAGATCGCCCAGGTCACCACGGCGGTGGCGCGCGGTGACCTGTCGCAGAAGATCGACGTGGACGCGCGCGGGGAGATCCTGGAGCTGAAGAACACCATCAACACGATGGTGGACCAGCTGTCCGCGTTCGCGGAGCAGGTGACCCGGGTGGCGCGGGACGTGGGCACCGAGGGCCGGCTCGGCGGTCAGGCGCAGGTGCCGGGCGTGGCCGGTGTGTGGCGGGACCTGACGGACTCGGTGAACGGCATGGCCGGGAACCTGACCTCGCAGGTGCGCAACATCGCGCAGGTCGCGACGGCGGTGGCGCGCGGCGACCTGTCGCAGAAGATCGACGTGGACGCCCGGGGCGAGATCCTGGAGCTGAAGAACACCCTCAACACGATGGTGGACCAGCTGTCGAACTTCGCCGAGCAGGTCACGCGGGTGGCCCGTGAGGTGGGCACCGAGGGCATCCTGGGCGGTCAGGCGGAGGTGAAGGGGGTCTCGGGCACCTGGAAGGACCTCACCCAGTCCGTCAACTTCATGGCGAACAACCTGACCAGCCAGGTGCGCAACATCGCCGAGGTGACCACGGCGGTGGCCATGGGCGACCTGTCGAAGAAGATCACGGTGGACGCGAAGGGCGAGATCCTGGAGCTGGTCACCACCGTGAACACGATGGTGGACCAGCTGTCGAACTTCGCCGAGCAGGTGACGCGGGTGGCCCGCGAGGTGGGCACCGAGGGCATCCTCGGCGGCCAGGCCCGGGTGCGCGGGGTCACCGGTATCTGGAAGGACCTCAGCGACAACGTCAACACGATGGCCGGCAACCTGACCGCCCAGGTGCGCGGGATCGCGCAGGTCTCGGCGGCGGTGGCCAACGGCGACCTGACGAAGAAGGTGACGGTCGAGGCGCGCGGCGAGGTCGCGCAGCTGGCCGACACCGTGAACACGATGGTCAAGACGCTGTCGTCGTTCGCGGACGAGGTGACCCGGGTGGCCCGTGAGGTGGGCACCGACGGCATCCTGGGCGGTCAGGCGCACGTGCCGGGGGTGTCGGGGACGTGGAAGGACCTCACCGACTCGGTGAACTTCATGGCCTCCAACCTGACCGGTCAGGTGCGGCAGATCGCGATGGTCACGACGGCCATCGCGAAGGGCGACCTGACCAAGAAGATCGACATCGATGCCCGGGGCGAGATCCTGGAGCTGAAGACGACCATCAACACGATGGTCGACCAGCTGTCGTCCTTCGCCGACCAGGTCACGCGGGTGGCCCGTGAGGTGGGTACGGAGGGCATCCTGGGCGGTCAGGCCCGGGTCCGGGACGTGGACGGCACCTGGCGCGACCTGACCGAGTCCGTGAACGAGATGGCCGGCAACCTGACCCGTCAGGTCCGCGCGATCGCGGCCGTGGCCACCGCGGTGACCCGCGGCGACCTGAACCTCAAGATCGACGTGGACGCGGCGGGCGAGATCCAGGTCCTCCAGGACAACATCAACACGATGATCGCCAACCTGCGCGACACGACGCTGGCGAACAAGGAGCAGGACTGGCTCAAGGGCAACCTGGCCCGCATCTCCGGCCTGATGCAGGGCCGCCGCGACCTGGACGACGTGGCGGGCCTGATCATGAGCGAGCTGACGCCGGTGGTCTCGGCGCAGCACGGCGCGTTCTACCTGGTGCAGCCGGCCGGCGGTGCCAGCGAGCTCGGCGCCGAGCCGGGCGAGGGCACGTACGAGCTGCGGATGCGCGGCAGTTACGCGTACGCCGGGGGGCAGATGCCCACCTCGTTCCGGCCCGGTGAGGGGCTGATCGGGACGGTCGCGGAGGAGAAGCGGACGATCCTGGTCGAGAACACCCCGCCCGGCTACCTGAAGATCTCCTCCGGTCTGGGGGAGGCCCCGCCGGCGCATGTGATCGTGCTGCCGGTGCTGTTCGAGGGCAAGGTGCTCGGTGTGATCGAGCTGGCGTCGTTCCAGCCGTTCACGCAGATCCAGAAGGACTTCCTGTCGCAGATCGCCGAGATGATCGGTACGAGCGTCAACACCATCAGCGTCAACTCCAAGACGGAGATGCTGCTCAAGCAGTCGCAGGAGATGACCGAGCAGCTGCGGGAGCGGTCGGACGAGCTGGAGAACCGGCAGAAGGCACTCCAGGCGGCCAATGCCGAACTGGAGGAGAAGGCCGAGCTGTTGGCCCAGCAGAACCGGGACATCGAGGTGAAGAACACCGAGATCGAGGAGGCCCGGCAGGTGCTGGAGGAGCGCGCCGAGCAGCTGGCGGTCTCCATGCGCTACAAGTCCGAGTTCCTGGCGAACATGTCGCACGAGCTGCGCACCCCGCTCAACTCGCTGCTGATCCTGGCCAAGTTGCTGGCGGACAACGCGGACGAGAACCTCTCGCCCAAGCAGGTGGAGTTCGCCGAGACCATCCACGGGGCCGGCTCGGACCTGCTCCAGCTGATCAACGACATCCTGGACCTGTCGAAGGTCGAGGCGGGCAAGATGGACGTCTCGCCGACGCGGATCGCGCTGGTGCAGCTGGTGGACTACGTGGAGGCCACCTTCCGGCCGCTGACCGCGGAGAAGGGCCTGGACTTCTCGGTGCGGGTCTCCCCGGAGCTGCCCGCGACGCTGCACACCGACGAGCAGCGGCTGCTCCAGGTGCTGCGCAACCTGCTGTCGAACGCGGTGAAGTTCACCGACACCGGTGCGGTGGAGCTGGTGATCCGGCCGGCCGGCCCGGACGTGCCGCAGGCGATCCGGGAGCAGTTGCTGGAGGCGGGATCGCTGCGCGAGGCGGACGGCGACCTGATCGCCTTCTCGGTCACGGACACCGGCATCGGCATCGCGGCCAGCAAGATGCTGGTGATCTTCGAGGCGTTCAAGCAGGCCGACGGCACCACCAGCCGCAAGTACGGCGGGACGGGCCTGGGCCTGTCCATCAGCCGGGAGATCGCCCGGCTGCTGGGCGGGGAGATCCACGCCGCCAGTGAGCCGGGGCGCGGCTCCACGTTCACGCTGTACCTGCCGCTGCACCCGAGCGAGCTGCCGCCCCAGGGGTACGCGCAGCCGGCTCCGGGGGGCAGGGCGGACCTGTACCGGCGGTCGGAGGAGGAGCGGGGCGCCGCGGCGCCGCCGGTGGTCCACGACGACCTGTCGCTGACGCCGCCCCCGCTGCCGCTCGACCCGGGCCCGCGGTACGCCCCCGGGCCCGAGCAGGGGCAGGGGCCGGGGCACGGCGGGGGAGCGGCGCTGTTCCGGCGCCGCCGCAAGGCGCTGGGTGAGGCGCCTGCGCGGGCGGCGGTGCCGGGCCAGCCGGGCACGGAGGCCGACTGGGAGGCGGCCGAGGAGCTGCCGGAGCCGCCGCGGACGTACGACTTCCACGGCGAGAAGGTGCTCATCGTGGACGACGACGTACGCAACGTGTTCGCGCTGACCAGCGTCCTGGAGCAGCACGGGCTGGCGGTGCTGTACGCGGAGAACGGCCGGGAGGGCATCGAGATGCTGGAACAGCACGACGATGTGACGCTCGTGCTGATGGACATCATGATGCCGGAGATGGACGGGTACGCGACGACGGCCGCGATCCGGCGGATGCCGCAGTTCGAGGGGCTGCCGATCATCGCGCTGACCGCGAAGGCGATGAAGGGCGACCGGGAGAAGGCCCTGGACTCCGGTGCCACGGACTACGTGACCAAGCCGGTCGACCCGGACTACCTGCTGACGGTGATGGAGCAGCACATGCGCTGAAGACGATCGTCCGGGGCGCGGCGGTCCGGGAACCTTCTGCCGTTCCACCACGTTTCTTCTCCGTGCACAGTGACATCTTGGTGACAGGGTGTGGCGATCTCGGGACTGGGGCTACGATGACCGGCACAAGGACGGACGGCGCAAGGAAGCCGTTCTCTGGGGCGGGGCCCGGCGTGCCGGCCGGAGCCAGGAGCCGGGGAGGCCCCATGCCGGGGCGAGGAGGACAGGGCATGGTGCAGAAGGCCAAGATCCTCCTGGTCGACGACCGGCCGGAGAATCTGCTGGCGCTGGAGGCCATCCTCTCCGCGCTCGATCAGACACTGGTCCGGGCGTCGTCGGGGGAGGAAGCGCTCAAGGCGCTGCTGACGGACGATTTCGCGGTCATCCTGCTGGACGTCCAGATGCCCGGGATGGACGGGTTCGAGACCGCCGCGCACATCAAGCGGCGGGAGCGGACCCGCGACATCCCGATCATCTTCCTGACCGCGATCAACCACGGTCCGCACCACACGTTCCGCGGCTATGCCGCGGGCGCGGTGGACTACATCTCGAAGCCGTTCGACCCGTGGGTGCTGCGTGCGAAGGTCTCGGTCTTCGTCGAGCTGTACATGAAGAACTGCCAGCTGCGCGAGCAGGCGTCCCTGCTGCGGCTGCAGCTGGAGGGCGGCGCCTCGCCCCACGGCGCCGAGGGCAAGGAGGCGGCCGGTCTGCTGGCCGAGCTCTCGGCGCGGCTCGCCGCCGTCGAGGAGCAGGCCGAGGCGCTGACCAAGCAGCTCGGTGAGGACGCCGCCGACCCGGCCGTGGTCGCCACCGCCGCGCACCTGGAGCGCAAGCTGACCGGGCTGCGCCGGGCGCTGGACGCCCTGGAGCCCGGGACGGGCGGCGGGGCGCCGGTGCTGCCGGCCCAGACCTGACCGGACTGACAGACCTCACCGGACTGACAGACCTGACCGGACTGACAGACCGGACCTGACAGCGCCTCGTCCGGAGCTGTCGGTACGTCAAAACGCCTACGCCGGGGCCGACACGAACGGGTGAAGGGGTGGGCACGCGTGTCCACCGGCGCGCGCACCGGTAACCTCGCCCCCATGGCCTCACGTACGTCCGGCAAGGGTTCCCAGAGCACCGCGGGCGCCGCCAAGGCCCGCTCCGGCCGTACGACGGCGCCGGCGAAGAAGGCGGCGCCCGCGCGGGGGCCTGCCGCCAAGAAGGCGGCGCCCGCCAAGCGGGCCCCGGCGAAGAAGGCGGCTCCCAAGCCCGCGCCGTCCCCCACCGGGGGCGTGGTGCGGCTGGTGCGCGCCATGTGGCTGGGCCTGGCCCATGCCGTCGGCGCGGTGCTGCGCGGCTTCGGCCGGGGTGCGCGCAACCTCGACCCGGCCCACCGCAAGGACGGCATCGCGCTGCTGCTGCTGGCGCTCGCCCTGATCGTCGCGGCCGGCACCTGGTCGAACCTGAGCGGGCCGGTCGGCGAGCTGGTCACCATGCTCGTCACCGGGGCCTTCGGGCGGCTGGACCTGCTGGTGCCGATCCTGCTGGCGGTCATGGCCGTCCGGTTCGTCCGCCACCCGGAGCAGACCGACGCCAACGGCCGGATCGGGGTGGGCCTGACCGCACTGGTCATCGGCGTCCTCGGCCAGGTCCACATCGCGTGCGGGGCGCCGGGCCGCGGCGAGGGCACCGCCGCCATGCGGGACGCGGGCGGCCTGATCGGCTGGGCCGCGTCGAAGCCGCTGATCTTCACCATGGGCGCGCCGCTGGCCGTGCCGATGCTGGTGCTGCTGACGATCTTCGGCCTGCTGGTGGTCACCGCCACTCCGGTCAACGCCGTCCCGCAGCGGCTGCGCCACCTGGGCATCCGGCTGGGGATCATCGCGCCCACCGAGTACGACGAGCAGGACGCGCACGACGGGCGGGACGCGTCCGCGCCCCGGCACGACGCGGAGCAGTGGCGGGCCCGGACCGGGCGCGGCCCGGCCGCCGCCCGTACGGAGGCCGACACCGCCGAGGAGGAGGAGCTCGCGCAGCGGCGCCGGCCCCGGCGGACCGCCGCGCAGGCCCGGCGCGAGCGCGGGATGGACGCGGTCGACGTGGCCGCCGCCGCGGCCGCCGCCCTCGACGGCGCCGTGCTGGGCGGGCTGCCGCCCTCCCCGCTGGTCGCCGACCTCACCCAGGGCATCACCCCCGACCGCTCCGGCGGGGAGCCCACCACCCCGGTGCCCGCGCCGTCCGCCCCGGTCCCGCCGGCCCGCGAGGAGCGCGGGGCGGCCGGGCCCGGGCCCACCGCCGTACCCGCCGAGCCGGCTCAGGAGCCGCAGCAGGCCGGGCGCTTCACGGTGCCGGACCTCACCAAGGCGCCGCCGGCCGCCGAGGGGCTGCCGCCGCGCGCCGAGCAGCTCCAGCTGCGCGGCGACATCACCTACGCCCTGCCGTCGCTGGACCTGCTGGAGCGCGGCGGGCCGGGCAAGACCCGCAGCGCCGCCAACGACGCCGTCGTGGCGTCGCTGACCACGGTCTTCGCCGAGTTCAAGGTGGACGCCGCCGTCACCGGGTTCACCCGCGGGCCGACGGTCACCCGGTACGAGGTCGAGCTCGGTCCGGCCGTGAAGGTCGAGAAGATCACCGCGCTGACCAAGAACATCGCGTACGCCGTCGCCTCGCCCGACGTGCGGATCATCTCGCCGATCCCCGGCAAGTCGGCGGTCGGCATCGAGATCCCGAACACCGACCGCGAGATGGTGAACCTGGGCGACGTCCTGCGGCTGGCCGACTCGGCGGAGGACGACCACCCGATGCTGGTGGCGCTCGGCAAGGACGTCGAGGGCGGCTACGTGATGGCCAACCTGGCGAAGATGCCGCACGTGCTGGTGGCGGGCGCGACCGGCTCCGGCAAGTCCTCGTGCATCAACTGCCTGATCACCTCGATCATGGTCCGGGCGACCCCGGAGGACGTCCGGATGGTCCTGGTCGACCCCAAGCGGGTCGAGCTCACCGCGTACGAGGGCATCCCGCACCTGATCACGCCGATCATCACCAACCCCAAGCGGGCCGCGGAGGCCCTGCAGTGGGTGGTGCGCGAGATGGACCTGCGCTACGACGACCTGGCCGCCTTCGGCTACCGGCACATCGACGACTTCAACGAGGCGATCCGCAGCGGCAAGGTCAAGCTGCCCGAGGGCAGCGAGCGCGAGCTGACGCCGTACCCGTACCTGCTGGTGATCGTCGACGAGCTGGCGGACCTCATGATGGTCGCCCCGCGCGACGTCGAGGACGCCATCGTGCGCATCACCCAGCTGGCGCGGGCCGCCGGCATCCACCTCGTCCTCGCCACCCAGCGGCCCAGCGTCGACGTGGTGACCGGCCTGATCAAGGCGAACGTGCCCTCGCGGCTGGCGTTCGCGACGTCCTCGCTCGCCGACAGCCGGGTCATCCTCGACCAGCCGGGCGCCGAGAAGCTGATCGGCAAGGGTGACGGGCTGTTCCTTCCGATGGGCGCCAACAAACCCGTCCGGTTGCAGGGGGCGTTCGTCACCGAGGACGAGGTCGCCAAGGTGGTCCAGCACTGCAAGGACCAGATGGCGCCCGTCTTCCGCGACGACGTCACCGTCGGCCAGAAGCAGAAGAAGGAGATCGACGAGGAGATCGGCGACGACCTCGACCTGCTGTGCCAGGCCGCGGAGCTGGTGGTGTCCACGCAGTTCGGCTCCACCTCCATGCTCCAGCGCAAGCTGCGGGTCGGCTTCGCCAAGGCCGGCCGGCTGATGGACCTGATGGAGTCGCGGGGCGTGGTGGGGCCCAGCGAGGGGTCCAAGGCGCGGGACGTGCTGGTGAAACCGGACGAGCTGGACGGGGTCCTCGCCGTCATCCGCGGGGAGTCGCAGCCGTGACGAATCCGCGATGAATCCGCGCACAACCGTTTCCCCGGGCCCCGCGTCCAGTTGAGCAAAGGAGCGCCGCGGCCGGCGGCGCCACCCCTGTCCGACGACCGGACTCCGCCCGCCATACGGATGGCGTACGGAGTCCACCCTCCGGTTGCTCCACCCTTTCGTCACCCCCCTAGACTGGGAATCCAGCAGGTGGCTACACGCTCGAAAGGCGCCCTCGTGTCCATCGGCAACTCCAACTCCCCTGAAGACGACCAGCCTTCGACCGACGACCGGTCCGAGGACCGGCTCGTCCCGTCCGACGGCGGTCCCTCCATCGGGACGGCCCTGAAGAAGGCCCGGATCGCCGCCGGGCTCACCGTCGACGAGGTCAGTTCCACCACCCGCGTGCGCATCCCGATCGTGCACGCGATCGAACAGGACGACTTCACGCGGTGCGGCGGCGACGTGTACGCCCGCGGCCACGTCCGTACGCTCGCCCGCGCCGTCGGACTCGACCCCGCACCTCTGGTCGAGGCCTACGACGCCGCCCACGGCGGACGCCCCGCACCGACCCCGGCCGCACCTCTGTTCGAGGCGGAGCGGATCCGGCCCGAGCGGCAGCGGCCCAACTGGACCGCCGCCATGGTCGCGGCGATCGTCGCCGTGGTCGGCTTCGTCGGGTTCACCGCGTTCAGCGGTGGCGACGAGGGCGGCAAGCGGCCCGTGGCGGAGGGTTCCGCCGCGCCCAAGCCCGCCCCCAAGCAGTCCGGCGGGCAGTCGCCCCAGCAGCCCCAGACCCCGCAGGCACCGCAGGCCCCCAAGCCGGAGCCCTCGGACAGCGCCATCGCGGCCGCGCCCAAGGACATGGTCACGGTCGTGCTGACGGCGGCCGACGGCGAGAGCTGGATCTCGGCCAAGGACCACAGCGGGCGGACCCTCTTCGACGGCACCCTCGCCATGGGCGACTCGAAGACCTTCACCGACAAGGAGTCCATCGATCTCGTCCTCGGCGACGCCGGGGCCGTGCAGCTGTTCGTGAACGGCAAGGAGATCAAGGACGAGTTCCAGTCCGGGCAGGTGGAACGCCTCACCTACACCAAGGAAGACCCGCGCCAGGCTCCGGCCCAGGCGGGCTGACCTGCCCCTGCGGATCCCCGGGACGCGCCCGCGCCTCCCGGGGATCTTGGTTTACCGGGACTTGGGGCGGGGGTCGGCTTCCGGACGAAGTAGTCTTGAGTCCATGCCCGAACGCCGTACCGTCGCCCTTGTCACTCTTGGCTGCGCCCGTAACGAGGTGGACTCGGAGGAGCTCGCAGGCCGCTTGGCGGCGGATGGCTGGGAGCTCGTCGAGGACGCCGCCGACGCGGACGTCGCCGTCGTCAACACCTGCGGCTTCGTCGAAGCCGCCAAGAAGGACTCCGTAGACGCCCTGCTGGAGGCCAACGATCTCAAGGATCACGGCCGCACCCAGGCCGTCGTCGCCGTCGGCTGCATGGCCGAGCGCTACGGCAAGGAGCTCGCCGAGGCCCTCCCCGAGGCCGACGGCGTGCTCGGCTTCGACGACTACGCCGACATCTCCAACCGCCTCCAGGTGATCCTCAGCGGCGGCAGTGTCGAGGCCCACACCCCGCGCGACCGGCGCAAGCTGCTCCCGATCAGCCCCGCCGAGCGGCAGAACGCCGACGTGGCCCTGCCCGGGCACGCGCAGGAGCCGGCCCCCGCCCCCGCCGACCTGCCCGAGGGCCTCGCGCCCGCCTCCGGCCCGCGCGCGCCGCTGCGGCGCCGGCTGGACACGAGCCCGGTCGCCTCGGTGAAGCTGGCCTCCGGCTGCGACCGGCGGTGCTCCTTCTGCGCCATCCCGTCCTTCCGCGGCTCCTTCATCTCGCGCCGCCCGGCCGACGTGCTGGGCGAGACCCGCTGGCTGGCCGAGCAGGGCGTGAAGGAGATCATGCTGGTCTCCGAGAACAACACCTCCTACGGCAAGGACCTCGGCGACATCCGCCTGCTGGAGACGCTGCTGCCGGAACTGGCGGCGGTCGACGGCATCGAGCGGGTGCGGGTCAGCTACCTCCAGCCGGCCGAGATGCGCCCCGGCCTGATCGACGTGCTGACCTCGACCCCGAAGGTCGCGCCGTACTTCGACCTGTCGTTCCAGCACTCCGCCCCCGACGTGCTGCGCGCGATGCGCCGCTTCGGTGACACCGACCGCTTCCTGGAACTGCTGGACACCATCCGCTCCAAGGCCCCCCAGGCCGGTGTCCGGTCCAACTTCATCGTCGGCTTCCCCGGGGAGAGCGAGAGCGACTTCCAGGAGCTGGAGCGTTTCCTCACCCACGCGCGGCTCGACGCGATCGGCGTCTTCGGCTACTCCGACGAGGAGGGCACCGAGGCGGTCACGTACGAGAACAAGCTCGACGAGGACGAGATCGCGCAGCGCCTGGCCCACATGCAGGCCCTGGCCGAGGAGCTGACCTCGCAGCGCGCCGAGGAGCGCGTCGGGGAGACCCTGGAGGTGCTCGTCGAGTCCGTGGAGGCGTTCGACGAGGACGGCGAGGACGGCGAGGGCGCCTACGGGCGCGCCGCCCACCAGGCGCCCGAGACCGACGGCCAGGTGGTCTTCACGGACGGCACGGGCCTGGTCCCGGGACGTATGGTCATGGCCAAGGTGGTCGGCACCCTCGGCGTGGACCTCGTCGCCGAGCCCCTGGACCTCGAGGAGGCGGCCGGATGACCGGAGTCCCGGCATCAGCAGCGGGAGGGACCGGCCACCGGCCGGTCCCCGGCGGGAAGCTGGGGGCCGCGGCCGTCAACCAGGCCAGCCTGTGGAACATCGCCAACATCCTGACGATGGTCCGGCTCGTGCTCGTTCCGGGATTCGTCCTGCTGCTGCTCGCCGACGGCGGCTACGACCCCGCCTGGCGGGCGCTGGCCTGGGCGGCGTTCGCCATCGCCATGATCACCGACCTGTTCGACGGTCATCTGGCACGGACGTACAACCTGGTCACGGACTTCGGCAAGATCGCCGACCCCATCGCCGACAAGGCGATCATGGGGTCGGCGCTCGTGTGCCTGTCCTGGTTGGGAGAGCTGCCCTGGTGGGTGACCGGGGTGATCCTCGGGCGCGAGCTGGGGATCACGCTGCTGCGGTTCTGGGTGATCCGCTACGGGGTCATCCCGGCCAGCCGGGGCGGGAAGATGAAGACCCTGGCGCAGGGCACGGCGGTGGGCATGTACGTGCTCGCGCTGACCGGGCCGCTGGCGACCTTGCGCTTCTGGGTGATGGCGGTGGCCGTCGTCCTGACCGTCGTGACCGGTCTGGACTACGTCCGGCAGGCGATCGTGCTGCGCCGCCAGGGGATCGCCGCGGAGCGGGCCGCGCGGTGACGGACGGGACCGGAGAAACCCGAGGGTCGGCGGAATCCGCCGGCGTGGCGGCCGAGGTCCTGACGCTGCTTGCGGAGAGTGACCAGACCGTCGCGGTCGCGGAGTCCCTGACCGGCGGACTGGTGGCCGCGGAGCTGACCTCCGTGCCCGGCGCCTCGCGCGCCTTCCGCGGTTCGGTCACCGCGTACGCCACCGAGCTCAAGGAGCGCCTCCTGGGTGTGGACGGCGCTTTGCTGGCGGCGCACGGCGCGGTGAACGCGCAGGTGGCGGCGGAGATGGCCGTCGGGGTGCGGGGGGCGCTGGGCGCCTCGTGGGGGATCGCGACCACCGGGGTGGCCGGCCCGGATCCCCAGGACGGACAGCCCGTCGGCACGGTTTTCGTGGCCGTGGCGGGGCCGGCGGGCAGGAAAACGGCCCGGCTGAGGTTGAACGGCTCCCGGGCGGAAATCCGTAGGGAGAGTGTACGGAACGTGCTCGAACTGCTTTCGAGAGAACTCCGCGAGAATGCGCGGGGGCAGGATACGGAACAGAACGGGGGGATTTGATGTTTGCAGCCCTGAGTGAACACGACATCGCTCCCCGCACGGCCGCGGCGCGAGGCGGTACGGTGGGGCGTGAAGGATGCGGCTACACGGTCAGAGGAGGGAGCCACCGATGATTCTGCTCCGTCGCCTGCTGGGTGACGTGCTGCGTCGGCAGCGCCAGCGCCAGGGCCGTACTCTGCGCGAAGTCTCCTCGTCCGCCCGAGTCTCGCTCGGCTATCTCTCCGAGGTGGAGCGGGGGCAGAAGGAGGCGTCCTCCGAGCTGCTCTCCGCGATCTGCGACGCGCTGGACGTACGGATGTCCGAGCTGATGCGCGAAGTCAGCGACGAACTCTCGCTTGCCGAGCTTGCCCAGTCGGCTGCCGCGAGTGATCCGGTACCGGCACCGGTCCGCCCGATGCTCAATTCCGTCTCCGTGACCTCGGTCGCGGCGGGCCCCGAGCGGGTGACCATCAAGGCGCCGGCCGAAGCGGTGGATGTCGTGGCCGCTTGAGCGTGACTGCTCGACCGCAGAGGTGTGGTCCGGAGCCCCGGCCGGTGTGATCACCGGCCGGGGCTCCGTGCTGTTTCCGGGCCGTTCTGGGTGCGGCGGGAGGGGGACTGCGGGACGATGGTGCGGGTCCCGGCCCCTGGGAGGCAGGCGTGCGACGGATGTGGATACCCGTCGGGCTGGCGCTCGGTGTGCTGTGGTGGTGGGCCGTCCTGCGGCTCACGCTCCAGCCGCGCGGCGCCGGCCCGCTGGAGGGGGCGGTGGCGATGGGCGGCTGGGGGCTGAGCCTGCTGCCGGTGCACTGCGCGCGGGTGTCGCGGAGGTCTACCAGGGCATCACGACTCCCCCGTTCGGGCGAAGGATCTGGCCCGTCATGAACGACGACGCGTCCGAGGCGAGGTAGAGCACGGCCCGGGCGATGTCCTCGGGCTCGCCGACCCGGCGCAGGGGGGACATCCGGACCATCATGGCCTCGGTCCGCTCCTGGACCTCGCGGCCGTGCCGCCCGGTCATCGGGGTGCGGATCCAGCCCGGGGCGACCGCGTTGACCCGGATCCCGTGCGGGCCGGCCTCGGTGGCCAGCGTCTTGGTCAGCTGGACCACGGCGGCCTTGGCGGCGCTGTAGCAGAGCAGGCCCGCGCCGGCGCTGTCGACGGCGCCGGAGGCCATGGTGACCAGCGAGCCGGGGCGGCCGGCGTCGATCATGGATCGGGCGGACTCCTGGCAGGCGTGGAGCACGCCCTTGAAGTTCACGGCGAACACCCGGTCGAGATCCTCGTCGAGGGTGTCGAGGACGCTGCTGGAATGCATGATCCCTGCGATGGCGGCGGTGACGTCCAGCCGACCCGCCGCCCGGACGGCCGCGCGGACCTGGGCCCGGTCGGTGACGTCGAGGACATGGGCGTGGGCGCGTCCGCCCTTGTCGGTGATCTGCGCCGCGGTCCCCGCGAGCCCCTGCTCGTCGAGGTCGGCGCAGTGCACCGTGGCGCCGGCCTCGGCCAGCAGCACGGCGGTGGCCCGGCCGATGCCGCTGGCGGCGCCCGTGATCAGCGCGGTGCGGCCGGTGAGGTCGTACGGGGCGAAGGTGGTGGGCATGCCGGGGACGGTACGACCGGATCTGACGGGGCGTCAATCCTTGGTGTGCGGGACCGGACCCCGTTGGCAGTGGGGGCACCAGTACGTGGGGCGGTCGTCCTGGGGCGCCTCGCGGACCGGGGTGCCGCAGCGCAGGCACGGGCGGTGGGCGCGGCCGTAGACGAACAGCTCCTGGCCGCGCCGTCGCAGTCCGGTGGTGTTCCGCGGGTGCGCCACCGGCCCGACGTTCGCGGCCAGCAGCCGCCGTGCGGCCGGCGGGATGCGGCTGAGGGTCGTTGCCGGGAGGTCGCCCACCGGGGTCCAGGGGGTGACGGCCGCCATGAAGCAGAGCTCGCACTTGAACACGTTCCCGATGCCCGCCAGGTTGCGCTGGTCGAGCAGGGCCTCGCCGAGCGGCCGGGCGGGGTCGGCCAGCAGATTGCGGGCGGCCCGCTCGGCGTCCCAGTCCGGGCCCAGCGGATCGGGCCCCAGATGGCCGACGACACGGTCCTCCTCGGCGGTGCGCAGCAGCTCCAGCACGGGCAGGCGGTAGCCGACCGCGGTCTGCTCGGCGGTGCCCAGGACGGCCCGGATCTGGTGCTCGGGACCGCCTCGCCAGCGCTCGCCGACGGCGTACACGTGCCAGGCGCCGTCCATCCGCAGGTGGCTGTGCAGGGTCAGGCCGCCGTCGAACCGGGTCAGCAGGTGCTTGCCGCGCGGCACGACCTCCAGCACGGTCCGGCCGGTGAGGTCGGCGGTGGCGAAGCGCGGGACGCGCAGATCGCTGCGGACCAGCTCCCGACCGGCCAGGGCCGCGTGCAGCCGCCGCGCGACGCGCCAGACGCTGTCTCCTTCGGGCATGCCGCCATTGTGGCCTTCGCGGCCGGTTCGGGCCGTGTCGGCGTGAGCCGGCGGCCCCGGACCCCAATGCTGGGCAGCGGGCCCGCACGGCGGGCCGGCAGTGAGGGGGATCGTTCACAGGAGGAGACAGACACATGGCCGCCAGCGCACACCCCCGGAAGATCGCCGTCCTCGGTACGGGCGGCGGCGGGCGCGCCCATGCCGCCAAGCTGCTGGAGCTCGGCCACCAGGTGGTGGTCGGCACCCGCGACTCGCAGGTCACCCTCGGGCGCACGCAGCCCGACTTCATGGGCATCGAGCCGTTCGGGCAGTGGCTCGCCGACTACCCCGGCATCGAGCTGACCACCTTCCGCGACGCCGCCGCCTGCGCCGACCTGGTGATCAACGGCATCGACGGCGGCCACGCGCTGGAGGTGCTCGGCGGGCTCGCCGACCAGCTGGCCGGCAAGATCCTGATCGACTACGCCGTCCCGTACGTCTACAACCCCGAGCGGGCCCACCCCTGGCCCACGCCCTGGGGAGTGATGCCCGCGCTCGACCCGGTGGACCACGACAGCCTCGGTGAGCGGATCCAGCGGGCGCTGCCCGCCACCAAGGTGGTCAAGGCCGGCGTCACCCAGGAGCAGGAGGTCGTCGTGGCCCCGCGCACGGTGGCGGACGGCGACCACACCCTGCTCGTCGCGGGCGACGACGCCGACGCCAAGGAACAGGTGACCGCCCTGCTGCGGGCCTACGGCTGGACCGATGTCCTCGACCTCGGTCCGATCGTCTGCTCGCGCGGCATGGAGATGTACGCCCACCTGCACTGCGCCATCGGCTTCGCGGTCGGCGGCCGGTTCGGGATCAAGGTGGTCCGCTGAGGGGCCGCCCGCCCGCTGCCCGCTGCCCGCTGCCCCGCGGTCCGGCGGCCGGTTCAGGAGCGCAGGCGCAGCCCCCGGGGGGTGGCGTGGAAGCCCGCGGCCTCCAGGGCCGGGCCCAGAGGTGAGGTCAGCGCGGGCGTGGCGTTGATCCGCTCCACCGTCAGGGCGGGCAGGGTGCCCGCCCGCGAGGCCTGGGCCAGCGCGGCCGTGGCCGCCGTCAGCCTCGGATCGTCCGCCGGCGGCCAGGCCAGCAGGGTCTTGCCGCCGCGCTCCAGGTACAGGGTCAGCTCCCCGTCGACCAGGACCACCAGGGAGCCGGCCTTGCGGCCCGGCTTGTGCGTGGCGCCGGCCGGCGGCTCCGGCCAGGGCAGGGCCGCGCCGTAGGCGTTGGCGGGGTCGGCCGCCGCGAGGACCACCGCCGCCAGCGGGGGCGGCGTGCGCTCGGCCGCCCGCAGCCGGTCCACGGCGCCGTCCATGGCGAACTGCGCCGCGCCCAGCCCCTCGACCACATAGCCCCGGCGGGCCTGGCCGCTGTCCTCGAACGCCGACAGCACCCGGTAGACCGCGCTGAAACCGCCCGTCACCCCCTCGGCCGCGACCGCGCCCCGGGTGACGACGCCGTGCCGGTCCAGCAGGGTGCGCGCCAGGGCGTGGGCGCGGTGCGTCGGATCGGGGGACTCGGCGGGCAGCAACGACCAGCGGCCCGACACCGTGGGCGGCCCGGGCCGGGACACCGAGGCGCTCAGCGTGCCGTACCGGCCGCGCGGCACCGTGCGCCGGGCCCGGTGCGCGGTGGAGCCCGCCGTCCGGCCGGAGCCCAGCAGGGAGCGCAGCGGCGCCAAGGTGTCGTTGGTCAGCCGGCCCGACCAGGCCAGGTCCCAGATCGCGTCCGACAGCTGCGCGTCGGTGGCCTCCGGCCACTCGGCCCGCACGGACTGGGCGATCTGCCGGAAGAACAGGCCGAAGCCGCCCGACAGGCTGTCCAGGACGGCCTGGTGCAGCGGCCCGATCTCCAGCGGGTGCGCCGGCGGCAGCAGCAGCGGCGCCGCGTCGGCGAGGTAGAGCGAGACCCAGCCGTCCTTGCCGGGCAGCGCGCCCGCCCCCGCCCACACCACCTCGCCGGTGGTGGTGAGCTCGTCCAGCAGGCCGGGGGAGTACCCGCTGACCCGGGAGGGCAGGATCAGCCGCTCCAGCGCGGACGCCGGCACCGGGGCGCCCTGGAGCTGCTCCACGGCCCGGGCCAGCCCGTCGATGCCGCGCAGCGCGCCACCCAGGTGCTGCCACTGCGGCAGGAACGTGGCCAGCGCGGTCGGCGGTACGGGCTCCAGCTCCTGGCGCAGCGCCGCCAGCGAGCGGCGGCGCAGCCGGCGCAGCACCGCCGCGTCGCACCACTCCTGGCCGATCCCGGCCGGATGGAACTCGCCCTGCACCACCCGCCCGGCCGCCGCCAGCCGGTGCAGCGCGCCGTCCGTGACGGCGGTGCCGAGCCCGAACCGCGCCGCCACCTCGGCCGTGGTGAACGGGCCGTGGGTACGGGCGTAGCGGGCCAGCAGGTCGCCCAGCGGGTCCCGGACCGGCTCGGTGAACGCCTCCGGGACACCGACCGGCAGGGCCGTGCCCAGCGCGTCCCGCAGCCGCCCGGCGTCCTCGACGGCCGCCCAGTGCTCCTCGCCGGCGATCCGGACGGCGATGACCCGGCGGGCCGCCGCCAGCTCCCCGGCCCACGCCGGATCCGCGCCCCGCTCGACCAGCTGAGCCCCGGTCAGCGGGCCCAGCAGGCGCAGCAGGTCGGCCACGCCCTCCACGTCCTTGCAGCGCCGGTCCTCGGTCAGCCACTGCAACTCCCGCTCCAGCTCGGCCAGCACCTCGGCGTCCAGCAGCTCGCGCAGCTCGGCCTGGCCCAGCAGCTCGGCCAGCAGCCGGGAGTCCAGCGACAGCGCGGCCGCCCGCCGCTCGGCCAGCGGGGAGTCGCCCTCGTAGAGGAACTGGGCGACGTACCCGAAGAGCAGCGACCGGGCGAACGGGGAGGGCTCGGCGGTGGTGACCTCCACCAGCCGGACCCGGCGGGACTCGATGTCCCCCATCAGCTCCGTCAGGCCCGGCACGTCGAACACGTCCTGCAGGCACTCCCGTACGGCCTCCAGCACGATCGGGAACGAGCCGAACTCCGAGGCCACGGACAGCAGCTGGGCCGCCCGCTGGCGCTGCTGCCACAGCGGGGTCCGCTTGCCGGGGCTGCGCCGGGGCAGCAGCAGGGCGCGGGCCGCGCACTCGCGGAACCGGGAGGCGAACAGCGCCGAACCGCCGACCTGTTCGGTGACGATCCGGTCCACCTCCCCCTTGTCGAAGGTGACGTCGGCCGCGCCCAGCGGGGCCTGTTCGCTGTCGAACTCGAAGGCGGGCAGCCCCGACGGATCGTGGTCGAGCAGGTCCAGGCCCATCAGGTCCGCGTCCGGCAGCCGCAGCACGATCCCGTCGTCGGCGTGCATCACCTGGGCGTCCATGCCGTACCGCTCGGCGAGCCGGGCCCCGAGCGCCAGCGCCCACGGCGCGTGCACCTGGGCGCCGAACGGGGAGTGGACCACCACCCGCCAGTCGCCCAGCTCGTCGCGGAACCGCTCCACGACGACGGTCCGGTCGTCCGGGACGTGGCCGCAGGCCTCGCGCTGCTCCGCCAGGTACGCCAGCACGTTGTCCGCGGCCCACGCGTCCAGGCCCGCGGCCAGCAGGCGCAGCCGGGCGTCCTCGTCGGTCAGGGCGCCCACCTCGCGCAGGAACGCCCCCACCGCGCGCCCCAGCTCCAGCGGCCGGCCCAGCTGGTCGCCCTTCCAGAACGGCAGCCGGCCCGGCACCCCGGGCGCCGGGGAGACCAGCACCCGGTCGCGGGTGATGTCCTCGATCCGCCAGGAGGTGGTGCCCAGGGTGAAGACGTCGCCGATGCGGGACTCGTAGACCATCTCCTCGTCGAGCTCGCCGACCCGGCCGCCGCCCTTCTTGGGGTCGGCGCCCGCCAGGAACACCCCGAACAGGCCGCGGTCGGGGATCGTGCCGCCGGAGGTGACCGCGAGCCGCTGCGCCCCCGGGCGGCCGGTGACGGTGCCCGCCACCCGGTCCCACACCACGCGGGGCCGCAGCTCCGCGAACGCGTCGGACGGATAGCGGCCGGCCAGCATGTCCAGCACCGCGGTGAACGCCGACTCGGGCAGCGCGGCGAACGGCGCCGCCCGCCGCACCAGCGCGAGCAGCTCGTCCACCTGCCAGGTGTCCATCGCCGTCATCGCGACGAGCTGCTGGGCCAGCACGTCCAGCGGGTTGGACGGGATGCGCAGGCTCTCGATGGACCCGCTGCGCATCCGCTCGGTGACCACCGCCGCCTGCACCAGGTCGCCCCGGTACTTGGGGAAGACCACGCCGGTGGAGACCGCGCCCACCTGGTGCCCGGCGCGGCCCACGCGCTGCAGGCCGGAGGCCACCGACGGCGGGGACTCCACCTGCACCACCAGGTCCACCGCGCCCATGTCGATGCCCAGTTCCAGGCTGGAGGTGGCGACCACGGCGGGCAGCCGGCCCGCCTTCAGGTCCTCCTCCACCAGGGCCCGCTGCTCCTTGGACACCGAGCCGTGGTGCGCCCGGGCCAGCAGCGCCGGAGCCCCCTTGGCGGCGCCGGACTGGGCCATCACCTCGGCCGGCGGCGGAGCGCCCTCGGCCAGCGCCTCGCCCGTGGCGCGCTCGTACGCGATCTCGTTGAGCCGGTTGCACAGCCGCTCCGCCAGGCGGCGGGAGTTGGCGAACACGATGGTCGAGCGGTGGGCCTGCACCAGATCGGCGATCCGCTCCTCCACGTGCGGCCAGATCGACGGTTTGTCGCCGCCGTCCCGCTCCTCGGTGGCCGGTGAGCCGCCCAACTCGCCCATGTCCTGCACGGGGACGACCACCGAGAGGTCGAACTCCTTGGCCGAGGGCGGCTGGACGATCTCCACCCGGCCGCGCGGCGCGAGGTAGCGGGCCACCTCCTCCACCGGCCGGACGGTCGCCGACAGCCCGATGCGGCGCGCCGGGCGCGGCAGCAGCTCGTCCAGCCGCTCCAGCGACAGCGCCAGGTGCGCCCCGCGCTTGGTGCCCGCCACCGCGTGCACCTCGTCCACGATGACCGTCTCGACGCCGGCCAGCGCCTCCCGCGCGGCCGAGGTCAGCATGAGGAACAGCGACTCGGGCGTCGTGATCAGGATGTCCGGCGGCCGGGTGACCAGGGACCGCCGCTCGGCGGCCGGGGTGTCGCCGGAGCGGATGCCGACCCGGATCTCCGGCTCGGGCAGCCCCAGCCGCACCGACTCCTGCCGGATGCCCGTCAGCGGGCTGCGCAGATTCCGCTCGACGTCCACCGCCAGGGCCTTCAGCGGGGACACGTACAGCACGCGGCAGCGCTTCCTCGCCTCGGCCGGCGGCGGGGTGGACGCCAGGCCGTCCAGGGCCGCCAGGAACGCCGCGAGGGTCTTGCCCGAACCCGTGGGCGCCACCACCAGCACGTCCGAGCCCCGGCCGATGGCCTGCCAGGCGCCCTCCTGGGCGGAGGTGGGCGTCACGAAGGCCCCCGTGAACCACGAGCGGGTCGCGGGGGAGAAAGCGTCGAGTGCGGAGCCGGCCATGCCCCCATCGTGCACCCCGCCACCGACAACGGCCCGGACCTGCGCGAACACCGGTCAGGAGGGGAGCGCAGAATGGGGGGATGGGAAGCGCGGGACGCGGCGACGGCGAGTGGGCCAGACACTGGCGGCACGCCCAGCTGCCCGGACTGGACCTGCTGCGCGCCCACTACGTGCGCCACACCTTTCCGCGCCACGCCCACGACGGCTACGTCATCGCGGCCGTCACCGGCGGCATGGAGGAGGTCGGCCTGCCCGGCGGCACCGACCGGGCCGGCCCCGGCAGCGTCGTCCTGATCAACCCCGAGGTCCCGCACACCGCCCGGGCCGGCGCCCCCGAGGGCTGGGCCTACGCGACCCTCTACCCCGACCGGGACCTGGTCGCCGACGTCGCCGCCGAGATCGCCACCCTGCGCGGCACCCCGGGCTTCGCCGCCACCACCGTCCCCGACCCGGAGGGCGCCCGGCTGATCAGCGAGGTGCACGCCGCTGCCGAGGCGGGCAACGCGCTGGCCGCCGACACCCTGCTGCGCCTGGCCGTGGCCCGC
>NZ_JAJAUY010000087.1 GCF_020532625.1 Streptomyces antimicrobicus
CCCGCCCGGCCCCCCCCCGCCCCCCCCCCCCCCCCCCCCCCCCCCCCCCCCCCCCCCCCCCCCCCCACGGAAGGTGAGGAGAACGGCCGTGCCCAGACAGGTGGACCACGAGGGCCGGCGGCTGCTGGTCGCCGACGCCGTCCTCGCCCTCGCCGACGAACGCGGCCTGGAGGGCGTGACCCTGCGCGACGTCGCCGCCCGCGCGGGGGTGTCCATGGGGGCCGTGCAGCGGTGCTTCCGCACCAAGGAGGAGATGCTGGTGTTCGCGCTGACCCACATCGGCGAGCGGATCACCGGCCGGGTCCGCCAGGACCCGGCGGGCGGGCCCGAACGCTCCGCCCGGACCGCCCTGCGCCACGCGGCCACCGAGGTCTCGCTGCTCCGGCAGGAGCACCGCGCCGAGGCCCGGATCTGGCTGGCGTTCCTCGCCCAGGCCGTCGTCAGCGCACCGCTCGCCCGCACCCTCCGGACCGACTACGCGGCCCTGGAGGACGCGTTCACCCGGCTGGTCGGGCAAGCGGCCGAGGAGACCGGCGCGCAGACGGGACCGGACGACGCCCGCCGGGCGGCCCGGACCCTCCTCGCCCTCGCGGACGGCCTCACCGCGCACGTCCTCGTCGGCCACCTCACCCCGCGCCAGGCCCAAGAGGTCCTCGGCGGCCACCTGGCCGGCCTCCTGGGCCCGTGAACGTGCGCTGCCGCGCCGGTCAGCCCTGGCAGACGCCGCGCTCGTAGTCGTACGTGGCGGCGGCCCGCGAGAAGCGCCACTGCGGGGCGAGCAGCCCCTCGGCCAGCTGGCCGGCCGCGGCCGGGCTCTCCACGACGTAGCCGAAGTCCTGGAGCCAGGACGGGTAGAGGTTCTTGGACCCGATGTAGAACGCGGAGCCGTCGACCGAGACCAGCTTGTGGTGCTGCGCGTACGCGTGCCCGTCGGCCCACTGCGGGCGCTCGGAGCTGCGGAACGAAGCCAGCTGCAGGTTCGAGCACATCGCCGTGCGCGTCGCGCCGGCGTCCCCGGTCAGGACGTTCAGCCGGTTGCGCAGCACGTCGCTGATCTCGTTCAGGGACTTGATCTGCGAGTAGCCGCCGCTGCCCACCGTGCCGCGGTTGGCCGGATCACTGACCACGATCCGGACCTTCACCCCGGCCGCCAGCTTGGCGGCGAGGGTGTCGTAGAGGCGGATGTCGTAGCGCGGCAGCGGCGGACAGGTGGCGTTCATGTCCTGCTGCGAGATCTCCACGTGCCGGGTGGCCCCGGCGACCAGGGAGCGCAGGGCGCTCTCCTCGGGGTTGACGGTGTCGTAGTCGCGGTCGGCGTTGGTGTTGTCGTGCAGGCCGACCACGCACCTGGTGTCCGGCGCGGTCGGCAGGACCGGCGCGAACGTCGAGGCCGGGTCGCGGTCCGCGATGCCGACGCCGAGCCCGCCGACGGCCACGACCGCAACCCCGTCGCCCGCTCCGCCGCCGGTCGCGGTCCCCGCCGCGGGCGCGGCCTCGCGCGGCAGGGTCGGCATGCAACCGGCGCCGTTGGAGGAGGCGAACCAGACGCTCGTCCAGCTCGACCGGTTGCGGCAGGTCCAGTCCCACAGCGTGTCCAGGTACGCGCCCGCGGACCCGGCCGCCGGGCCGGTCAGGGCCAGGTCCACGTCGGCCACCGGGTGGGAGGTCTGCAGGTAGTCGCCCTTCCAGCTGTTGATCCCGCCGGTGATCACGGACGTGCCGTCGACCACCAGCAGCTTGGAGTGGTTCCACGAGAAGGCCGTCCTGGACGTGGTCATCGAGGCCACGTTGAGGTTGACGCCGGCCGCGGCCGGGCCCAGCTTGGCCACCAGCTCGTCGCGGTACTTCGAGGGGACGACCGTCGAGTGGTAGACGGGCGCGGCGCCGACCAGGATCCGGACGTCGAGCCGGTGCCCCGACTGCACCGACGCCTTCAGGCCCGCCACGATCGCGTCCTGGAAGGCGCCGTCGGGGAAGGGGGCCAGGGTGGAGATGTCCACGCTGCGCCGCGCCTGGGAGATGTTCTGGGTCGTCTTGGCCAGCAGCCGCTCGGTCCCCGGACGCCCGGCGCACGTGGCGTCTCCCCAGCAGCCGGGCGTCTGCAGCAGCCAGTCGGCGCCGCCGGGCGCCGAGGCGTCGAGCCGGTTGCCCGCCGTACGCTCCCACACACGGCCTTCGAGGCCGGGGGAGACCTGACGCAGGGTCTGCTCGACCGCGTCCAGGTACGGGGTGCTACCGGGGGAGGGGTTCGCCGGGGCGGCCAGCGCGCCGGAGGCCGGCAGCAGGGTCAGGGCGAGGGCGAGGGCTGGAACCGCCGCGTGGCGCGGACGTATCACGGTGTTTCCTTCGTGCAGATGACGTGCGGGTGTCGAGATCGACCCGCGGAAGTTACCAGCCCGTAGCGGGAGTTCGGGATTCCGTTGGGACGGATCCGGCCACGCCCCGCGCCCGCCGCGCCGGAGCCCCGTGTCGTAGCACCCGGACCGGGCCCCGGGGGGTCGATAGTGGGACCGTGCACGAGAGGTCGAGGGGTTCCGCGACGCCGCCGCGGGACCCGGACGGCGGCGCCTGGTCCGGGCCCGAAGGGGCACGGGCGTTCGCCGCCGTGGAGGCGGCCACCGACTGGCTGCTCGGCTACCCCTTCGTCTTCCGGCACCTCGCCCGCCGGATCGGCGAGGGAGACGTCCTGGTCGACTACGGCTGCGGCCCCGGCACGGTCGCCGACGCCGCGGCCCGCCGGCTGGGCGCCCGGGTGCTGGGCGTGGACACCTCACCCGAGATGCTCGAACTGGCCCGCCGCGCCGGGACCGCCGTGGCGGAATTCCACCTGGTCGAACACGGCCGGGCGACCGGCCTGCCGGACGGCTGCGCCGACGCGGTGATGTGCAACCACGTGCTCGCGTCGGTGCCCACGCAGGAGGGGCTGCTCGCGGTGTTCACCGAGGTCCGCCGACTGCTGCGGCCCGGCGGGCCGTTCGTCCTGCTGACCACCGACCCCGCCTGCGCCGGGCCGGAGTACGCGTCGCTGCGCATCGGCGGACCGGGGCCGGGCCCGACGCCGGGCGAGGAGTTCACGGTGCGGCTGCTGCGCAGGGACGGCAGCTGGCAGGAGGTGCGCAACCACGCCTGGCCCGTGGAGCTGTTCGCGGGTCTGCTCCACGACACCGGCTTCCACGACGTCACGCAGCACCGCCCCACGGTGGACGAGGCCGAGGAGGTCGCCGACCCCGACGTCGTGCGCAGCCGCGACTGGGAGGCCGAGCGGAGGCGTCCACCGCTGGTGGTCACCACCGCGGTGGCGCACTGAGTCGCCCTGGCCCGCCGCTCCGCCCGCTCACGGGCCGGTACGGTAGCTCCCGGTGCATCAACGAGCGGCGGATTGTGAGTACCTTCTGTTCATGCACATCGACGGCGCAGGTCAGCGGCAGCGGGGTCATGTCCTGCTCATAGCGGGGGACGCCGCGGTGCGGCGGCGCGCGGTCCAGGTCGCACCGAGTGCGAACCTGGCGGCGCTGGCCGTGGTTCCCCCCGAGCTCCTGTTGGGCAGCACCATCCCGAGCGACACCACCTACCTGGACGGTGCCCGGGACCCCAACACCGTGCTGATGCGGCTGCGCGCGGCCGCCGCGACCCCGGGACCGCTGCTCGTCTACCTCTCCGGACGGCTCACCGTCGACCGCCGCGGCCGGCAGCTCCACCTGGCGCTGGCCGGCACCACGTCCTCCTCGGTCCGGTACACCGCGCTGCCCTGGGACTGGCTGACCACCGAACTGCGCGGGCGTCCCGCCGCGCTGACCACCGTCGTCCTCGACCTCGCGGCGGACAAGGCCGCCTGGCCCGTCCTCCAGCAGCACGGCACCGCGCCGCTCGTCCCGCCCGCCGAGGTCTACGGCGTGGTCGTACCGCCCGCGTTCGCCGGCGGCGGCGAAGCCGTCAGCACCTACACCCGGCACTGGATCGACGAACTGCGCCGCATGCCCAGCCGGCCGGCCAACGCCCAGTTGCACGCCTTCGCCGTGGGCTCCGCGGCACTTCCGCCCGGCGCCCTGGTCCTGCCGTCCACCCGCGAACTCGCCGCCTCCCCGGCCGGGGTCCCGGCGGGGTTCGGCGGGTACGGCGCGGCCGGGTCGGGGGCCGGACAGGGGGCCGAAGCGGCGTACGGCGCCCCGCACGCGGCCGGTGCGGCGCACGCGCCGAGCGCCGCCCCGGACCCGGACGTCGGCGGGGCCCGTTCCCCGCATCCGCACCACGAACCCGCCCACGGGACGGCTGCCGACGGGACCGCTGCCCACGGGACGGCGGTCGGCGGGACCGCTGCCGACGGGCGGCCCGGCGACGAACCGCCGGGTGCGGACCGCGCCGACACCGCGGCCCTCGCCACGCTGGCCGATCCGCCCCTGCCGCCGCTCCCCCCGCTGCCGCCGGACGCCGGGCCGGGCACGGACCCGCGGCCCCACATCCACGCCCTGGCCACTTCGGGGAAGCACCCGGAAGCGGCCGACCTGGCGCGTTCCTGGGAGGAGTACGCGATCCAGACCTGCGGCCGTACCTCGCCCGAGGCCACCCACTGGCGGGAGATCCGCGCCGACCTGGCCCGGATGGCGGGCGACCACCGGCAGGCCACCCGGCTGTGGATCAGCGCCGGCCGGACCCGCCTGGCCCGTCAGCCCTCCGACGCCACCGAGGTCCTCGCGGCCGCGGCCGGGGCCCTGTACTGCTGGACCCAGGTCAGCGACACCGACGACGCCGCCGAGGCCGGCCCGGACCTGCTGAGCCTGCTCCAGGCGCTGCCGACCCTCGATCCGGACCTGCTCACGCGCGTCGAGCGCCGGCTGGAGGTCCTGCAGCGCACGGCGAGTTGAGGGCACGAGCCCTGTCTGGCAGAGGGGTGGCCGGGGACGCGAGCCCCGGACCGGCGCCGCAGGCGCGGGGGATTACAGGAGGGGTGCGTGCCCGCGGCCGCCGGGGCGGCCGCCCCGGGCCGCTCACCACGGACCGGCCGCCGCTTCCAGCATAGGCCGGGTCGGGGAGGGTCAGCGCGTCGGCGCACAGGGCGTGGCGGCGAGGCTACGCACCGCACCAGGCGGGGGGCCGTGGGCCGCCGGCCGTCAGCCGTCGGCCGGGCGCGGGCCGGTGTTGGCCCGGCGGACCCGTTCGTCGTCGGCCGGCGGTTCCGCCCCCGTCCCGGTCCGCGACGGCACGCCGGGCGCCCGCCCGTGGTCGTCCACGACACCGCCCTCGTGCTGGAGCTTGGGGCGCCGGGGCACGGGCGGAGCCTCCGGCTCCGCGGGCGCCTCCGGCTGCTCCTCGGCCTCCGGCTCCGGGAGCGCCGAGCGCAGCGCCCGCTCCGCGGCCTGCGGATCACGGACGGACAGGGCCAGGCGGCCGAAGGGGGCGCCCGGGCCCAGGTCGAGGCAGAGCACCGGCCCGATGCCCCGCACCACCGTGAAGTCCTCGCCCTGCGCCGTCCGCCGGATGCCGACGGACCGGCCCGGGCGGCGCCCTCCCCGGTCCGCCACCCCGCGCAGCGCCCGCCACCAGGACGGCTCCACGAAGACCTCGCGCACCGCGGCGACGGGCACGCGCACCGTACGGCGGCGCGCGGCCAGCATCTCCCGCGGCGACAGCCGGACGACGACGTCGGCGCCTTCCACCGATACCCGCGGCATGACTCCTGCTCCTTCCCGCCCCGTCGGCCCCCTGGCCCCGAGGACCCTCGCGGTGCCCCGCCTACCCGCGGGCGGCACGCGTACGCGGCCCGGCCGGAGCGCGTACGCGTGCCGCCCGTGCCCGTTCAGCCGACCCGGGGGGTGGGCCGTACCTCGAAGCCGCGGCCCGGGTCCGGTTCCGCCGACGGCGGTTCCTCGTACGTCTCGACGCCCCGGACGTCCGCCGTCGGCGGCCCCGTGCGCATCCAGCCGACCATCCGGGCCACGGCGTCCTCGGCGCCCTCGAACACCGCCTCCACCTGGCCGCCGGGCAGGTTGCGCACCCAGCCGGTCACCCCGTGGGCCAGTGCCTCGGTCCGGCAGCTGTCGCGGAAGTAGACCCCTTGGACCCGTCCCGAGACGACCACGCGTGTCCGCACCATCTCAGGACGCCGCCTGCCACACCGTGGTCACGTTGCAGAACTCGCGGATGCCGTGCCCGGAGAGCTCCCGGCCGTAGCCGGAGCGCTTGACGCCGCCGAACGGCAGCGCGGGGTGGGAGGCGGTCATCCCGTTGACGTAGACGCCGCCGGCCTGGAGGTCGCGGACGAACCGGTCGACCTCGGCCTCGTCACGGGTCCACACGTTCGAGCTGAGCCCGAAGGGCGTGTGGTTGGCGCGCTCGACGGCCGCGTCGAGGTCGGCCACCCGGTACAGCGTCGCGACCGGCCCGAAGGTCTCCTCCTGGTCGATCCGCATGTCCTCGGTGATGCCGGCCAGCACGGTCGGCTCGTAGAACCAGCCCTGGTCGTGCCCCGGCGGGCGCCGCCCGCCGCACAGCACGCTCGCGCCGCGCCCGACCGCGTCGTCGACGAGTTCCTCCAGGTCGGCGCGGCCCCGTTCGGTCGCCAGGGGGCCGACGTCGGTGGTCTCCTGCAGCGGGTCGCCGACCGTCAGGGCGGCCATGCCGGCGGTGAAGCGCTCGGCGAACTCGTCGTAGACGTCGGCGTGCACGATGAACCGCTTGGCGGCGATGCAGGACTGGCCGTTGTTCTGCACCCGCGCGACGACGGCGGTGCTCGCCGCCCGCTCGATGTCGGCCGAGGGCATCACCACGAACGGGTCGCTGCCGCCCAGCTCCAGCACCGTCTTCTTCACCTCGCTGCCCGCCACCGAGGCGACGGCGCGCCCGGCGGGCTCGCTCCCGGTGAGGGTGGCCGCGGCGACCCGGCCGTCCCGCAGGACGGCTTCCACCGCGTCGGAGCCGATCAGCAAGGTCTGGAAGCAGCCGTGCGGATAGCCCGCGCGCTCGAAGAGCTCGCCCAGGTACAGGGCCGTCTGCGGGACGTTGGAGGCGTGCTTGAGCAGGCCGACGTTGCCGGCCATCAGCGCGGGCGCGGCGAACCGTACGACCTGCCAGAGGGGGAAGTTCCACGGCATCACCGCGAGGACCACGCCGAGCGGCCGGTAGTGCGCCCGGACCGCCGAGGCGCCGCTGTCGCGGACGTCCGCGTCGGCAGGGCGCTCGTCGGCGAGCAGGGACTCGGCGTGGGTGGCGTACCAGCGCATCGCCTTGACGCACTTGGCGGCCTCCGCGCGGGCCGCGGCCAGGGGCTTGCCCATCTCGATCGTCATGGTGCGGGCGATGTCGTCGAGGTCGCCCTCCAGCAGATCGGCGGCCCGGTTCAGGAGCGCGGACCGCTGGGCGAAACCGGTGGTGCGGAAGGCGGCGAAGGCGTGCGCGGCGTCGGCGAGGCACTGGTCGATCTCGCCCGGACCCAGCGGGTCGAACGTGCGCAGCGTCTCACCCGTGGCCGGGTTCACCGTGGCAATCGGCATCGTTCGCCTCCGCTCGGTCGGGCTTGCCAACTCCTCGACCCTGCCCCGTGCGGCACGGCCCCGCAAACGCGGGTCCGCCGTGGTGCGGACGCCCGGTACGGACGCACAGCAACGACCTACGAAGCGGGACTCCCTGCGCCGGCATTGTCCGGATCAGGTGCTGGGGGTCGCCCTCGGGTCACTGCATCCCTCGGGCCTCTCAGCCCGACCGAAGACGTCGGCCCTGGCGGACTCCACTACCTTCCGCCGAAGTCGGCTACTCCAGTCGAACTCCCTCGCTCGCCTCGTAGGCCTATTACCAGATTATCGCTTTTCGGTAGGTTCGCGCCGGAAAAGTCCGGAATTTTTCGGGGAGGTTCCCGGCGGTGTCCCGCGCCCCGGGCCGATACCCCACGGCGTGGTCCCCCCGCCCGGCAACCGCCGGCGGTTCCGCGTCGTCTCCGCCGCTGACGGCGGGCGGACGAGACGGACCGGGGGACGGGACATGGCACGGGACGTGGCACGGGACACGGCACGGGACTTGGCACGACGGAACACGGCACCGGGCAGGGGACGCGGCAGCGGAGCGGCCACGGCACGGGTCGCGCCCGGGCGCCGCGGCCCGGGCGCGACCCGTGCCCGGACGGCCGCGCTGACGGCGGCCGCCGTGCTGGCCCTCGCGGCCTGTACGCCGGGCGAGGAGGGACCCGCCCCGGCCCCGTCCGGATCCGCGCGGGGCACCGGCCCGGCCCCTTCCGCACCGGCGGCTCCGCCGGCCGCCCCCTCCGGCGCACCGGCCGCCCCTTCCGGCCCCGCGCGCCCCGGGCCGGTCGTCCGTACGGGCGTCCCGTGGCACCTGGACCGCCTCGACCAGCGCAAACGCCCGCTCGACGGGAAGTTCACCGTCGCCGCGGACGGCTCCGGGGTCACCGTCTACGTCATCGACACCGGTCTCGACGTCGGGCACCCCGAGTTCGCCGGCCGCGCCACCCCGGGCGCCGACTTCGTGGGCGCGCCCGACTCCGGGGACTGCTTCGACGGTGCGGGGCTGGGCCACGGCACCTTCGTGGCGGGCGTCATCGCCGGCCGGACGCACGGCATCGCCCCCCGGGCGCGCCTCGTGCGCGTCCAGGCGATCAGCTGCGACGAGGGCGGCGGGGCCTCCCGTCCGCAGGACGTCACGCCGGGACCCGGGGGACCGGCCGGCGCGACCCCCGGGCCCGACGACGCGGCGATCGTCAAGGCGGCCGACTGGGTGACCGCCCATGCGCACCGGCCGGCCGTGGTGAACATGTCCCTCAACCTCAAGAACCGTTCCGCCACCGTCGACGCCGCCGTCCGGCGCATGATCGACGCCGGGATCACCACGGTCGTCGCGGCGGGCAACTTCAACGACGACGCCTGCGGGCACTCCCCGGCCGGGGTCGAGGGCGCGCTCGTCGTCGCGGCCGCGACGGACGACGACCGGCACTGGACCGACTCCGAGGGCTACGGCTCCGGCCACGGCCGCTGCGTGGACCTCTACGCGCCCGGCGGGCGGATCACCTCCGTGGTGGCGGGCGGCGGCATCGTCCAGGACGAGTCCACCGCCACCTCCTGGGCCGCGCCGCACGTCACGGGCGTGGCCGCCCTCCACCTGTCGGCCCACCCCACCGCGACCCCGGCGCAGGTCCGGGCGTGGATCGTCGAACGGGCCACCCCCGGAGTCCTCAAGGGCGTACCCGCCGGCACTACGGACCGGCTCCTGCACTCCGGCGGCCTGTGACGGGGCGGCCCTCTTCACCGGGGGAGGGGGCGGCCGTCGCCGCCCCGGCGAAGGGGGCGTCCGTCGTCACGCCAGCGCGTCGAGCAGCTCCCGCTCCCGCCCGGCGCTGAGGCCGGCCCGCCGGGGCCGGTCCAACCCCTCCGCCCGCTCCCACCGCAGGGTGTCGGCCAGCAGCTCGGCCCGGGGCCGGTGCCGCAGCCCCGCGGCCCGCGCCGCGGCGCCGGTCCGCGCCGACCAGCCCTCCCAGCCGGCCTCCGCCAGCCACATCGGCAGCGACTCCGGCCCCATGTACTCGGCCACGCCCTGCTCCAGCAGCCACTGCGAGGACGCGCCGACCACCGGCCCGGTGTGGCCGCCGACGGCACGGGACAGCTCGATCCACTCCGCGAACGGCACGACCGGACCCACCGCGTCGTACGTCCCGGTGGTGCCGCGCTCCGCGCTGTCGAGCAGCCACGCGGTCAGGTCCCGTACGTCGACGGTCTGGGTCGGCAGGTCCGGCGCGTCCGGGACCAGCAGCGGTGCCTGCGGGGCGCGCGCGGCGCGGGCCACCCAGTAGCCCGAGCGCCCGCTGTGGTCGCCCGGGCCGCCGATCAGCCCGGCGCGCGCGATCAGCAGGCGGTCGCCCACGGCGGCCGTCGACGCCTGCTCACAGGCGACCTTGGCCTCCCCGTACCGCGAGCGGTCCGCCTCGTCGTCGGCGAGCGGCGGCAGCAGCTCCGTGGACTCGTCCGCGCCCGCCACGCCGTGGGAGGCGTAGGCGCTGACCGAGGACACGTAGCTCCAGTGCCGCGCCCGCCCACCGAGCGCCGCCAGCGCGCCCCGGACGAAGCCGGGCTGCCAGGACACCTCCAGGACCGCGTCCCAGGTCCGGTCCGCCAGCGCCGCGTACGCGGCCGGGTCGCGCCGGTCGGCCGCCACCAGCCGGGCCCCCTCTGCCACGGCGCCGCTCTCACCCCGCGCCAGGCACGTCACCGCGTGCCCCCGCCCGACCGCCTGCCGCGCCAGCTCCCGGCCCAGCCAGGCCGTCCCACCCAGAACCAAGATCTCCATGCGCCCACCCAAGCACCCGCCGGCAGGCACGGGCACCCGACTTCGCGGAGAGCGGAGGCCGGCGGCGGACGCGAGTCGTCTCACCCGTTCGGCGCCCACGCGCCCTCCCGCTCGCCGAGGTCCTCCACTCCGGGTCCGCAAGGCGTTTCCGGACCACTGGTCGTTCCTGCTCAGGGGAGATCGCCCCCTACAGCCCGCTCGTGCTCCCGCTCACCGGCACCTGGCCGACCTTCTTCTTGGCTCAGCGGCCGACCACGAACTCCGCGCGCTGGAGGGCCTCGCGCTCGACGATCGCCGCACGGCAGGCCTGGACGAACTTCTTGTACTGGGCGTTGGCCTTGCACGACGTGCCGCGGTCCGCCGGGGAGTCGGCGCTCGGGGCGAAGAAGCTGTCGCGCAGCTCGCGGGTCAGCTCCAGCTGGGCACCCCGCCCGGTCATCGTGCGGTTGCAGATGTTGAGCTCCTCGTCACCGTTGACGTCACCGCTGCCCGGGAAGATCTGGAAGCCGGCGCTCTTCAGGCGCCGGGTGAGGATGTCGCGGAACGTGGCGTCCCGGCCGCCCACGACCACGCCCTTCTTGTCGGGCAGCCCGCCCGGGTTGTCGGCGTACGCCGGGTGGGCCTGCTCCCACCGCAGACCGTGCACGCTGAGGGTGTTCAGGCTGCTCGCCGCCATCGACAGGGCCATGTGGTCGTCGCAGTGGACGGAGGTGACGTGCAGTTCGGAGTTGTTGGAGCTCCGGGTGCCTTCGAGCATCCAGAAGTCGTACACCGGCTCGGCGGCGGCCAGGCCGGGGTAGCGCTGCCCGGCGTTGACGGGCTCCGGGTCGTAGCCGGCGATGCCCAGGCACAGCTCGCTGGTGCCCACCTCGATACCGCCGCCGTGGATCGCGAGGACGGTCGTCAGCATGTACGGGGGGTGGCCGTCCCGGTCGAAGTCCGCGATCTGGTGGCGCTTGAAGCGCCGCACGAAGTCCTTGCCCTCGCCGTCGGCCGGGTCCGCGGAGGCCGCGAAGGCGCGGTACATGTCGGTGTTGGACGCGAAGCGGTCGTCGGCGGAGGTCGCGTACGCCGTGCCGCCCGTCACCGCGGACAGCACCGAGCCGCCGACGGCCGCCGCGGCGAGGCCGGCGAGCAGGGAACGGCGGCTGGCGCCCGAGGCCTGGGCGCCGCCGTCGCGCTGCTGGGTGCGGAACTGCTGCTGAGACACGGGTCGTCCCCCCTGGGATGATCTTGAGCGGTCAGCAGGCAGCCTAGGGACGTCCGCACCGGGACGCACCGCACAGGCGGTGGCCGGTTCCGTCCACGGACGGAACCGGCCACCACCGGTCGTCTTCCGCTCCCCGCCCGGTCAGGGCCCGGCCAGGGCGTTGTCGTCGCGGGTGTCGGCGCACAGCGCCCAGATCACGAAGACCGCGATCGCGATCGCGATGATCGCCCACAAGGGCTGGTACGGCAGCCACAGGAAGTGCAGGATCACGGACAGGGACGCGAACACGATGCCCATGACCCGGCCCCATCCCTTGTCCGCCAGGATGGCGAGACCGGTGACGAGCAGGAGCACTCCGAGGAGGAGGTGGATCCAGCCCCACGCGGTCAGGTCGAACTTGAAGATGTAGTCGTTGATGATCGTGTACACCTGGTCCTTGGCCAGGGCGACGATGCCTTCGAGGAGCGTGAAGACACCGCTGACCGCCAGCATCACGCCGGCGAAGACCGTGCCGCCGTTCGCCCAGGCGTTGCCGCCGCTGCCGGACCGGGTCGGCACTCGGCCGCCGGAGGTGCCGGGCGTGCCCGCCGGCGGGGTGCTGCCAGGAGTGGTCGTCATGGCGCCACCTTCCTCGTGTCAGGTGCGCCCGGGCGTCGTGCACCAGGACCGTCCTGCGCCTGCCCAGGCTGTTCGAGCATGGGCCGAACGGGTACGGGCGGCGACCGGTGCTGAGCCGTTCGGGTGAATCAGTCGGCCCTGACCGGCTCGGCCGCCGTGGTCGCCGGCGGGGCCGCTGCCGGGGCCGTTGTGGCCGCCGGGGCCGCCGGGGCCGCCGGGGCCGCCGGGGCCGCCGTCGGACGGCGGCGGCTCAGGGCCCGGGGACCCCACCAGTTGCCGTCCCGCATCAGCGTCATCGTGGCGGGCACCAGCAGGCAGCGCACCAGCGTGGCGTCCACCACGACCACCACCAGGAGCGCGATCGCCAGCTGCTTGACCACCAGCAGCTCACCGGTGGCGAAACCGGCGAACACCAGGCACATCAACGCCGCCGACGAGCTGATGATCCGTGCCGAGCGCCGCAGCCCGAGCTCCACCGCCCGGTCGTTGCCGTACCCGGCGTCGTACAGCTCCTGGATCCGGCACAGAAGGAACACCTCGTAGTCCATGGACAGGCCGAAGGCGAGCGTGAACACGACCACCGGCAGCCAGTAGCCCAGTCCTCCGAGGGTGTGGACGCCCAGCAGCTCCGCGCCCCACCCGTCCTGGAACACCAGCACCAAGGCGCCGAAGGAGGCACCCAGCGACAGCGTGTTCATCACCAGCGCCTTGAGCGGCAGCAGCACCGATCCCGTCATCAGCAGCAACAGCACACCGGTGGTCAGCGCCATCAACGCCGCCGCCCACGGCGCCCGGTCCACGACCTCGGCCCGGAAGTCCAGGTCGGCGGCGCCGCGGCCGGTCACCCAGGCCTGGAACCCGGCCGGCCGCTCGGCCCGCAGCAGCCGCACCAGCCGCTCACCGGGCACGCCCGCGGCCTCGGGCCGTCCCTCCCGCCCGTCCTCGCCGGTCGCGGGGGCGATCCGGACCGCGGCGACGCCCGGACCCAGCGCGGTGGCAGGCGCCACCTCGGCGACCTCGGGGCGGCCGGCGAAACGCTCCGCCCAGGCGTCGAGCCGGGCCGGACCGGTCCGCGCGACCACGACGGCCGCGTCGGGCCGGTGGTGCGGGAACCGCTCCGCCACCAGGTCCGCGTACCGGCGGGCCTCGGCCGCCGGGGGCAGCTGCTGCTCCCCGACGGGGCTGACCAGGTGCACCCGCAGGAACGGCACGGCGCAGGCGAGCAGCAGCACCGCGACACCGGCCGCGACCGGCGCCGCGTGCCGCCGCGTCCAGCGGGCCAGCCGGGCGAACCCGTCCCCCGCGTCCTCCCTCGCGCCGTCCCCCGCGCCGTCGCGAGGGCCGTCGCGATGGACGACGCGAGGGCCGTCCCCCGCGCTGTCGCCAGGGCCGTCCCCCGCGCCGCCACGGACGGCGGACCCGCTCGGCGCTCGGGTGCCGATCCGGTGGGCGAAGGCCGTCAGCAGCGCGGGCGTCAGCGTCAGCGCGGCGGCCAGCGACAGGGCCACCGTCCCGGCCGCGGCCAGACCCAGGGCGGCGTAGAAGTCGCTGGGGAAGACGGCCAGTCCGCACAGCGCGGCGGCCACGACGAGCGCGGCGAAGGAGACCGTCCGTCCGGCGGTCCGCATCGTCCGCTCGACGGCCTCGGGCGGCGGGTGCCCGGCGGCCCGTTCCTCCCGGAACCGGCCCACCGTCATCAACGCGTAGTCGATCGCCAGCCCCAGCCCGAGCATGGTCGTGGTCGACAGGGCGGGGGAGGAGAGGGCGTACCAGCGCGACAGCAGGAGCAGCCACAGCATCCCCGTGAGCACCGTGCTCACCGCCGCGAGCACCGGCACCGAGGCGGCGGCGAGGCCCCCGAAGAGCAGGTAGACCACCACCAGCGTCAACGGCAACGTGATCAGCTCGCTGCGGCGGGTGTCGGCCACCGAGCGCGCGGCCACCGCCCGGCGAGCCCGGTCACTGCCGCCGAGCGTCACCTCCACGCCGGGCCGGGCGCCGGCGATCGCGCGCAGCCGCGACTCGACGTCCGCCTCGGCCCGCTCCAAGGCCTTCCCGGCCCATTCCCGCCGGAAGCGCACGGAAACGAGCACCGCCCGGCCGTCGGCCGCCACCCCCGCCTCGGCCCGGCCATGCGCTGCCACCCCTGCCGCCGTCCGGCCGTGCGCTGCCGCTCCGGCCGGGGCCCGGCTGTCCGCTTCGGCTCCGGTCCGGGTCCGGCTGTCCGTTGCCGCGCCTGCCTGGGTCCGGCCGTGCGCTGCCACCCCCGCCTGGGTCCGGCCGTGTGCTGCCGCTCCCGCTCCCGCTTCGGCTCGGCCGTCCGTTGCCCCTCCGGTCAGGGTCCGGCTGTGCGCTGCCACCCCTGCCGCGGTCCGGCCGTGCGCTGCCGCTCCGGCCTGGGCCCGGCTGTCCGCTTCGGCTCCTGCCTGGGTCCGGCTGTCCGTTCCCGCTCCTGCCTGGGTCCGGCCGTGCGCTGCTACCCCTGCCGCGGTCCGGCCGTCCGCTGCCGCTCCCGCTTCGGTCCGGCCGTGCGCTGCCACTCCGGCCTGGGCCCGGCCGTGCGCGGCCGCTCCCGCCGGGGCCCGGCCCTCGGCCACCACCTCCGCCTCCGCCCGGCCGTTCGCCGCCCCGCCGCGCCCCGAGCGGCCGTCGCCCGCCCCGGGCGGCGCGTCACGGTCCGGCGGGTCCGGCAGGGGGGCGCCGGTGGGGGCGGGACGGTCGGCGGCCGGGTCCTGGCCGGGGTGCCGGGAGGGGATGGGCAGGGCGGCGGGCGGCACGGTCATTCCCTGCACGCCCGGGATCGCCGTGATCCCGCGGCGCGCCGCGTCCAGCGCGCGCCGCAGGGCCGGGTCGGTCACGGGCGCGCCGGCCACCACCGCGTCGATCTGCTCGCCGTACGTCCGTGCGCCCGCGATCACCTCGTTGGCCTCGACCGACTCGTGTTCCGCCACGCTCCACGCCTGCCGGTCCAGGCGGTCCAGGACCGGGCCCACCGCACCGAGCCCGGCCCCCACGAGCAGGACCCACACCGTCAGCACCACCCGGTGGTGGCGCACGCAGAGGCGGGCGAGGGAGGTCACGCCACGGGTGTCCATTCGAACGTCGGGGCTGAGGTACACCCCTAACGATCGGGACGATCGGACGTGGACCTGACCAACTGTCACCGAATGCAGTACGTCCGCTCAGCGGATACGCGAGGCGATTGGCCGGACATCGCCTTAGCGTGCCGTGCGCGGGTTCCTACGATTCCGGTACCCGGTCCTCCTGGATCGAGGGAACCCACCCGCATGCGCTCCGTCCGTCGCGCGCCCTGGCTCGTCATCCTCGACTTGTCATGGGCATGCCTTTCTGTGCAAGCAGTCGATTGGAGAACCATGGCCGGAGGACTGTGGGCGGGCGGCGCGATCGCCGCCCTGCTCGCCACCGCCCTGCCCGTGCAGCACCAAGGACCGTCGGCGATCGTCGACCCGCCCCCCGACAAGATCGTGATCGACATCGCCACGGTCAACGGCTCCGGCTGTCCCAAGGACACCGCCGCCATCGCGGTGTCCCAGGACAACACCGCCTTCACCGTGACCTACAGCCAGTACCTCGCCCAGCTCGGCGGCGGCGCGCCGCCCACCGAGGCCCGCAAGAACTGCCAGCTCAACCTGGTCGTGCACGTCCCCCAGGGCTTCACGTACGCCGTCGCCAGCGCCGACTACCGCGGCTACGCCGCCCTGGCCCCGGGCGCGAGCAGCACGCAGAAGGCCTCGTACTACTTCCAGGGCTCGCCGCAGACGGCCTACCGGACGCACACCTTCCGTGGCCCCTACGACGACAACTGGCAGGCCACGGACGAGACCGACTGGGCGCAACTGGTCTGGGCACCCTGCGGGGTGCAGCGGAACTTCAACATCAACACCGAGCTCCGCATCAACAAGGGCACCTCCGCTCCTGGTTCCGTCAGCTACATGACCATGGACTCCACCGACGGCGACATCAGCACGATCTACCACCTGGCCTGGAAGGAGTGTCCCGGCAGGTGAGCCGCGGACGGCCGGGTCGTGCGACGGCCCGGCCGTCCGGACCCTCCGCCGCCGTGTGTCGCTCCCCTCTATGATCTTGACCGTGAACGAGGGCATACGAGAAGAACTCCCGGGTGACGAGGGCGAGTGGTACGACGCCGACGACTGCGACGACCACTACTTCGACAGCCCCGCCTGGCGTGCCCCCGCCCTGGAGACCTCCGCCTGAGCGACACCGCCCCCCCGGGCCCGACCGTGAAGACGGTGGCGCTGCGCCCCTACGCACTGCTGCCTCGGCAGTACGACAGCCGGAAGGTGCTGGCTTCCACGGTGGACGCCTGGGGAAGGGCCTTGTGGTTGATCTGCCCCGATGCCGTCCTCCCCGCGAACCGCTACGGGAAGGCCCGGCCCCAGCCCCTGACGGTGCCCTTCGACGCGCTCGTCGTCATCGACGACGCAGGACGCGTGGAGGAACGGCCCCTGTACGGTGTGCCCTTGGTGCCGATCCGCCTCGACGCCCTGCCCAACGGCCGGTTCGTCCTGCAGGGCAGCGGATTCGCCGGCGACCGCAACGCTCAGATATTCGGTCGCGACGGCCGCCCCCGCCACCGCTTCGCCCTGGGCACTGCGGTGGAGTTCATGATGGCGGACCGCCGGCACCACCTCTGGAGCGCCTACTACGACGAAGGGGTCTACGTCGACCCCGTTCAGCGCCGCCGGTCTGGCCCGATGGGACAGCGGGGGCAACCGCCTGTGGGAGTACTGGCCGCCCCAGGGAGCCCCCCACATCGACACCGTCTACGCCCTCAACGTCACCGACGCAGCGGCCTGGGCCGTCTACTGGCCCGAATTCCCCCTCCTCGAATCCCGGCCCGACGGGCGCAGCCGGGTGTGGAAGAGCCCCGTGAAGTCCCCTCTGGGCCTGGCGGTCCAGGGCAACGACGTCCTCTTCCTCGGCGGCGGTCCACGTCGTGCCGGTCGACGGGACCAGCTGCACCACTGCAGCCTGACCGACGGTGAAGCGGTCGTGGTCGAGGAAGCCGTCCTCACCATGCCCAACGGAGCACCGCTGTCGGAGTACGCCCGTCCGGTCGGCCGCGGACCGAACCTCTACCTGCACAGCCGGTCCGGGAAGCAGTGGTACGTACTGAGCCTGTAGCCGGCACGCGGGGCCGAGCTCACCCTGTGGGCCGAACCCGGTGGAAGCCCACCTCGGGGGCGTGGACCGTGACGGTGCCGGAGCCGAGCAGCTCGGCCTCGGCTACGCGTCCGCCGGTATGAGGCCCGTCGGACCGGCCACCTGCTTCGACCACGCCATGAGCGCCGGCGCGTCCGCGGCCGACCGGGCGGCCCAGGCGATGTAGCCGTCGGGGCGGATCAGGAACAGGCCGCGGCCGTAGGACGCGTACGCGCCGATCCGGGCCGTGCGCAGGCGGGGGAGCGCGGGCAGCTGCTCCGGGAGGTCGGTGTCGACGGCCAGCAAGGTGAAGTGCGGGCCCCGGAAGAGGTCGAAGAGCCGGACGCCGTCGCGCCGGCCGTCCGGCGCGCGGTCGCCCGCGGCCACACCCTCCTCGGGGATGTCCGCGCGGTGCTCCTCGGTGAGCGACGAGTCCCGGACGTGCAGGCCCAGCTGCCGGGTGGCGGCCCCGCGCCGGGCCCGGCCGCGGTGGATGCTCGTGGACAGCCCCAGCATGGCGGCCGCGTTCGGCAGCCGCTCCTCCTCGTACGTGTCGAGCAGCGCCTCGGGCGCGCCGTCGCGCAGCACCGCCGCCAGCTTCCAGCCCAGGTTGTACGCGTCCTGGACGCTGGTGTTCAGCCCCTGGCCGCCGGCCGGTGAGTGGATGTGGGCGGCGTCGCCCGCGAGGAAGACGCGTCCGGCGCGGAAGCGGTCGGCGAGCGCCGCGTTCACCGTGAAGTCCGAGGCCCACCGGACCTCGGTGACCTCATCCGCCCGGACGTGGGTCAGCTCGGCCACCAGCGCGCGCACATCGTCCGCGGTGAGCTCCTCGCGCGCTTGCGGGTACTGCCCGACGAACTGGAACACGTCCGTGCCGGGCAGCGGGCACACGGCCGCGAAGCCCCGGCTGCCGTCCTCGGCCGGAGGGAACATGTGCCAGTGGTCGCGGTCGAGGGAGGTGATCACGACGTCGGCGACGAGCACCGGGGTGGCGTCGACGCGCTCGCCGGTCATCTTGATGCCGGTCAGCCGGCGCACCGTGGACCGGCCGCCGTCGGCCCCGACGACGTACCGCGCGCGGACGGTGCGGGCCTCGCCTCCCTCGGCCGCGACGAGCACGGCCTCCACGCCCTCGGCGTCCTGCGTGAGCTCGGTCAGCTCCTGGCCGAACCGCACGTCACCGCCCAGGGCGCGCAGCCGGGCGAGCAGTATCTCCTGGGTGCGCCACTGAGGCAGCAGCCACGGGCCCACGTACGGCGCCTGCTCGGTCGCCCGCACCTCGTCGAACATCCGGTGCTCACCCAGCCGGGTCCCGTCCCTCCAGGCCATCCCGACCGGAGCGGTCCCGCCGAGCCGCAGGACCTCGTCGAGCACGCCGAGATCGTCGAAGACCTCCAGCGTGCGCGGCTGGATGCCCTTGCCGCGGGAGCCGGGGAACAGCCCCGGCGCGCGTTCCACGACGAGGGGGTGCAGCCCCCGCCGGGCCAGGTCGCAGGCCAGCGCCAACCCGGTCGGTCCGGCGCCCACGACCAGCACCTCGGTCCCGGGGTCCGCCACGTCGTTCCTCACGGTCTTCCTCACGGTCTTCCTCACGTCCCTCGTGCCTCCCCACTCGCTCGCGCGACGCCGCACCGGTGGCGACGTCGCCTCCGTCTCCTTAACGGCGTTAAGGAGCCTGCCTGACGAGAGTGCCCTTAACGCTGTTAAGCTGTCAACCCCCAGAAGGAGGAGAGGCAGGACATGACTCCCGCGTCCGACCGCACCCCGCCGCGCGTCCCCCCGCTGAGCCGCGAAACGGTCGCCGAGGCCGCCCTGCGCCTGCTGAACGAGACGGGGCTGGACAAGCTGACCCTGCGCGCCATCGCCACCGAGCTGAACGTGAAGGCCCCCGCGCTGTACTGGCACTTCAGGAACAAGCAGGAGCTCATCGACGAGATGGCCACCGAGATGTACCGGCGCATGACGGCCGCGCCGCAGCCCCTCACGGACGGGGCGTCACCACCCACCTGGCGGGACCGGGTCATGGCCGCCTGCGTGGGCCTGCGGCGCGCCCTGCTCGCCTACCGCGACGGCGCCCGCGTCTTCAGCGGCTCGCGCTTCACCGGCACCGAGCACGCCGAGCACACGGAGGTCCACTTGCGCGCGCTGCTGGACGCCGGCTTCGACCTGCCCCAGGCGGTCCGCACCTTCTCGACGGCCTTCGCCTACACCCTGGGGTTCGTCAGCGAGGAGCAGGGCGTCCAGCCCATGCCGGGCGAACGCCGCGAGGGCTACGACGTGACCGAGCGCGGCGAGCGCCTCGCCGCGTACCCGGTCGCGGCGGCGGCCGGCCCGCACATCTTCGAGGACTACGACGCCCACTTCGAAGAAGGACTGCACCTCATCCTCGACGGGGTCAGCGCCCGCTACGGCATCCGCTGACGGCCGTCCTCCGCTCCTCACCCATCCGTCACGACCCCCGCGATCCGGGCTGCCACCGCCGCCCCCGCCAGCAGGACGACCTGGACGGCGCAGAAGACCAGGGGGAGCCAGAACAGCAGGGCCGTACCGAACAACCCGTTCAGCACGACGACGAAGAAACCGGCGAACAGGAGGTGGAAGAGGGCCAGGAGGCGTCCGGCGAACAGGGACCACAGCAGCACGATCGCCGAGACCCAGGCCAGGGCCAGCCACTCGTCGAGCGAGGCCTCCGCCCGCGGCGGGTAGCTGGACACCTCGCCGTAGGCCTCCATCCGCACCACCGAGCCGCGCCACGTGCGCAGTTCCGCCGCGTCCCCCGGTTTCGCCTCCTGGTACGCCTTCCTGCTGGTGCCGAGCCAGTCGGTGCCGCCCTGCCAGGAGACCCGCACCTGGTAGTAGGGCGTGCACGTGGAGGTGCCGCCGGTACCGCCGGCGGTGCCCGCCGTGCTCCCCGCGCTGCCCGAACTCGTCGTGCAGTGCTGGCCGGAGCGACGGTCGAGGATCGTTCCGGTCTCCTTGCGCACGCAGCCGTCGCGGTTGCAGACCACGGCGTCGCGGTACGCGAGGGTCTCGTGGTAGCCGTCGACGGTGGCCGAAACGCCGCAGTACAGGCCGATCACCGCCGCGACCGCGACGAACGCCCGTAGCCAGACGGGCAGTCGTCGCTCGTACCACTTCCGGGCGAAAGCACGCGGCCTCATCCTCAGGTCATGCCCGGCACGGGCGCCGCCCAAGCGGGCGCCCTCCGAGCGGGGGCGCGGTCAGTCGGCCACGGGCGCCGTCGTCGGCGCCAGTTGGCGGCGGAGGAAGGCCACCGTCCGTTCGCGGGCCTCGAAGGCCGGGTGGCCGGGCGTCTCGCGGACCTCGTGGGTGATCACCGAGTGGGCGCGCGGACCGAAGCCGTCCGGGTTGCCGGGCCGCGAGTCGAGCTCGATGTACTCGAAGGCGCTGCCCAGTCGCCGGCGCAGCGTGTCGAACCGTTCGGCCGGGACGAGCGCGTCCCCGGTGAACCGCATGCCCAGGACGCACAGGTCGTCCTCCCGGGTCCGCCGGACCACCTCGCCCAGCTCGCCCTCGGACAGCCCGGCGTCGGCCCGGCACGCCTTGGTCAGCGGCAGCGGCAGCGAGGGCTGGCTCATCACGGCGGCGAGGACCGTGTCGTCCACGGCGGCGGCCAAGGCGAAACCGCCCGAGAAGCACAGGCCGACGACGCCGACACCCGCACCCGGGGTGCGGGCGGCGACCTCGCGGGCCAGGGCCCGCAGGTAGTCGGCCACCGGCCGCCGCCCGCCGGTGGCGAAGGCGAGGAACTCGCGGGAGACGCACGCCCGGGCCATGGTCACGAACGCCCGCGCCCCGAAGGCGGGCGCACCGGGCGTGCCGTACAGCGACGGGACCACCACGGTGAACCCGCTGTCGACCAGATGCTGTGCCAGCCCCGTCACCTCCGGGCTGATGCCGGGCAGCTCCGGCAGCAGGACGACCCCGGGCCCCTCCCCCCGCTCGTAGCAGTCGTGTGTGACGCCCTGCCAGGAGAACGGCTCCCGGCGCCATCCGGCCAGCTGGGACACGGGTGCTGATCCGCTCACGGTGACCTCTCAACGGCGGGTGGTGTCGATGCCTACCGGGCAGTATCCACCCGTCCTCCGGCTCCTGGACCCACCGGTGTCGGGCCGCTGCGCCAGACGGCCCTGGTGCGGGTGCGGCCCGCCGACGGCTCCTCGACGCTGAATCCCGGTGCGGGCCACCAGAACTGCGGCCCGGCCTCCTCCACGCGTACGTACGAGAAGGGATTTCCCATGCTCAAGCCGGTGATTCTCGGTGGAGCCGCCGCGATGCTGCTCGTCACCGCCGCCGCTCCGCCCGCGGGGGCCGACGACCTCGCTCCCACCGGGAAGATCACGGTGGACGTGGCCACGGTCAACGGTTCGGGCTGCCGCCCCGGCAGCGCGGCCGTCGCCGTCGCCCCCGACAACACGGCCTTCACCGTCACCTACAGCGAGTACCTGGCCCGCGCCGGCGGGGACAGCACGGCGGTCGAGGGCCGCAAGAACTGCCAGCTCTCGCTGGTCGTCAACGTCCCCCAGGGCTACACGTACGCCATCGCCCAGGTCGACTACCGGGGCTTCGGCAGCCTCCAGCCCGGTGCCGTCGGCACGCAGAAGGCCAGCTACTACTTCCAGGGCATGAGCCAGACCGCCGCCCGCAGCCACCGCTTCCAGGGCGCGCTCGACGACAACTGGCAGGTCACCGACACGGCGGACATCCACGCGCTGGTCTTCGCGCCGTGCGGGGAGAAGCGGAACTTCAACATCAACACCGAACTGCGCGCCGAGGTCGGCACGTCCGACCCGACCAGGACCAGCTACATGGCGCTGGACTCGACGGACGGCAGCATCAACAGCAAGTACCACTTCGCCTGGAAGAAGTGCGAGGCGCCGGCCTGACGGCCCCTGCCCGACGACCCCTGCTCGACGGCTGACGGCTGACGGCTGACGGCTGACGGCTGACGGCCGACGGCTGACCCGGCCGGGGCGTGGGCCCCGCCCGGGTCAGTGGGCGAAGGGCAGGAAGGAGTTCACGGCGGTGTCGAAGTGGGTGCGGGCCTCGCGCATCCGGCCCGTCGGGGCCGACACCCACACGTCGTAGAGCAGCCCCTCGTCCTCCCAGCAGATGTCGAAGGTGTGCCGGGGACCCTCGGCCGCGCTGAACCCCTTCCAGGTGAACTCCCAGAACGCGGCCGGCTGCCCGAAGTGGGTGGTCTCGGTCACCGAGTTGTCGCGGTACCCCGGGTTGTTGACCGGGCCCTTCCGGTCGGCTTCCCGCATCGCGCCGAGCGCCCCGCCGGGCGGAACGGCGCTGATCTTGATGCCCACCCTGACGGCCTGGTCCGGGGTGATGTAGAAGATCCGTTCGCCGTCGGTCGACCGCCGGGAGCCCGCGGGGACCAGCAAGCTGAACGTGCGCTCGCTGACCGACGTGTAGCCGGCCGGTGGATACGACCCCCGCGGTGTCTGCGGAGGCGTCGCCCGCTCCGACGGCGCGGGCGAGGGCGAACCGGCCGGTGGCGGCGCGGACGATGACGACGGGCCGGAGGAGGACGGCGGTGCCGTCGGCGCAGGACTGTACGGGGCCGTCACCGAGCTGCTCGGGCCGGCCAGACCGCCGTCCGGCGTCCGGTCGTTCAGCAGGGTCACCGCCGTGACCGCGCCGACGCAGGCCGCCACCGCCCCCGCCACCACCAGGGCGACCCGCGCGCCCCGGTGCCGGTCGAGCCGGTCGAGGCGGTCGGTCCGTTCCGGGCGCGGGGAGCGGTCCAGGGCCGGTTCGCCGGGGTCGGGGGTGTCCTGGCGGACGGGCTCGGCGGGCCGGGGGCCCGCGGGTTCGGTCGGGGTGTACGCCGCCCCGCCCGCGCCGCCGCCCGCCTTGTCGTCGCCGGCCGCGCACGCGGCCAGCAGCCGCCGGGCCCGCTCGGCGTCCAGTCTGCGCTCCGGATCCCGTTCCAGCAGACCGCGTACCACCGGCAGCAGCGGCCCCAGCCGCGCCGACGGCCTGATCTCCTCGTAGACGACGGCGTGCAGCACCGCCCCGAGCGAGTCCCGGCGGAACGGCGACTCGCCCGTCACCGCCGCGCACAGCAGGGCCCCGAGCGACCACAGGTCGGAGGCCGGACCGGCGTCCGCGCCCTGCATCCGCTCCGGAGCCGAGTACTCCGGCGTGCCCGCGAAGACTCCGGTCCCACTGATCGTCGTCGCGCCGGGCATGCTGGCGATGCCGAAATCGGTCAGCACCACCCGGCCCGTGCCCGCCTCCAGCAGGACGTTCGCCGGTTTGACGTCCCGGTGCAGCACGTCGTGCGCGTGGGCGGCGGTCAACGCGTCCAGGAGGTCCACACCGATCCGGGCGGCCTCCCGCGGGGACAGGGCCCCGCCGACGGCGGCCAGCCGGTCGGCGAGCGAGCCGCCGTCGACCAACTCCATCACGATGAACGGCCGGCCGTCGTCCTCGACGACGTCGTGGACGACGATCACGTGCGGATGCCGGATCTGCGCCACGGCCCGCGCCTCGCGCAGCGCGCCCGCCGGATCGACCCCCGCCTCGACGTTCAGCTCCTTGACCGCGACGGAGCGGCCGAGCAGTTCGTCGGTGGCCCGCCACACCACGCCCATGCCCCCGCGACCCAGCCGCTCCCGCAGCCGGTACCGCCCGCCTATCACCGTGCGGCCCCCGCCGACCTCGCGGTCGTCGTCCGGCCCGTCACGCAGCGCCATTCCTGACCCCCCGTCCGTCACCACCGTCATGATGCCGTACCCGCCCCGGCCCCGGCGCCGATCCGCCGGGTGTCGTCAACGCCAGCCCGGGTGGGCCTCGTTCAGCGACTCGGGCGTCAGGCGGCGCGGATCGGTGCCGTCGGCGCGGACCGCCCAGATCACCGGGGCCTCGTACGGGCCGCGGACGAAGGCCAGCCAGCCGCCGTCGGGGGACCAGGCCGGGTCCATCTCGTGCTCGCCGGTCGAGACCAGGGCGCGGTCGCCGGTCCCGTCGGTGCCCACGAGGCGGATGTCACCCTGCGTGCCCTGGCCGTAGGTCCCGCCCGTGTACGCGAACGTGCGGCCGTCGGGGGACCACATCGGGTCGAACGCCGGGTGCGGCAGCCGGGTCACCTGCTGCGGGGCGGTCCCCGGGGCCTCGGGGTCCACCAGGTGGATCTGCCAACCGTCCTTGCCGGCCTGGAGGCAGACGGCGATCCGCTTGCCGTCCGGCGACCACGCCGGGTCCTCCACGGGGCCGCGGCCGGTGGTCAGCTGGACCGCCGAGCCGTCGGCTACGTTCACGACGAAGAGCTGCTGGACGCCGTCCTTGGTGCGCAGCACGGCCAGGCGCTTGCCGTCGGGGGACCAGGAGGCCCGGCCTCCGGCGACGTCGATGATCCGGCGGGGGTTGGAACCGTCGGCGTCGGCCGTCCAGACCGAGGAGCCCTGCGCGGTGGTCCGGGTGTAGGCGAACGACCGGCGGTCCGGGGACCACTGGGGCAGGCTCGGGCAGCCGTCGGTGGAGGTCAGCCCGGACGGCGTGGCGCTGTCCGGGGTGCGCCGGGCGATGACGCTGCGGCAGTTCTGCACGCCGAGCACCGGGTCCGCGCGGATCAGCAACGGGGCCGTGGGGAACGGGGCCGGGCCCGTCGGGCCGGGCGAGGAGGGCGCCCCGGTGCCACCGCCCTTGGCGCCGTCGTCCGACCCCGACCCGGACCCGCCGGACCACGGCTGCAGTACCAGGACGGCGACCGTCGACAGCGCGACCAGGGCCGCCGCCGCGATCGGCACCGC
>NZ_JAJAUY010000088.1 GCF_020532625.1 Streptomyces antimicrobicus
CTCCGCGGCGGCCGAGTGCTCCGCATGGGCCCACTCCAGCACGTTCAGCAGCTGGACCGGGCTCTCGACGAAGGCGAGGGTGGGGGCGGGGGTGGCGGCGGGGGCAGGAGGGGTCACGGCGTGGCTCCTGTTCGGCGGGGTGCGAGCGGATGGAGCCGGTCAGACCGCGGCGAGTTCGCCCTGGACCCGGCGGAGCTTGCGCAGGGGGCCGAGCTCGGACTCGTAGACGCGCTTGACGCCGTCGCCGAGGGCGGTCTCGATGGTGCGGATGTCCCGGACCAGGCGGGCCAGGCCGCCGGGCTCGACGGAGGCGGCCTGGTCGGAGCCCCACATCGCGCGGTCGAGGGTGATGTGCCGCTCCACGAAGGAGGCGCCGAGGGCGACGGCGGCCAGCGTCGTCTGCAGGCCCGTCTCGTGGCCGCTGTAGCCGATCGGGACGTTGGGGTACTCGTCCATGAGCGTGTTGATCACGCGCAGGTTGAGCTCCTCGGCCCGGGCCGGGTAGGTGGAGGTGGCGTGGCAGAGCACGATGTTCTCGCTGCCCAGCACCTCGACGGCGTGCCGGATCTGGCGCGGCGTGGACATGCCGGTGGAGAGCACGACCGTACGGCCGGTGGCCCGCAGGGCGCGCAGCAGCTCGTCGTCGGTGAGGCAGGCCGAGGCCACCTTGTGCGCCGGCACGTCGAACTGCTCCAGGAAGGCGACGGACTCGACGTCCCACGGCGAGGCGAACCAGGCGATGCCGCGCGCCCTGCAGCGCTCGTCGACGGCGCGGTACTCGTCCTCGCCGAACTCGACGCGGTGCCGGTAGTCGATGTACCTCATCCGGCCCCAGGGGGTGTCGCGCTCCAGGTCCCACTGGTCGCTCGGGGTGCAGATCTCGGGCGTGCGCTTCTGGAACTTCACCGCGTCGCAACCGGCGTCGACCGCCGCGTCGATGAGGGCGAAGGCCTTGTCGAGGTCCCCGTTGTGGTTGATGCCGATCTCTCCGACCACGTAGACGGGGTGGCCGGGTCCGAGGCGGCGCGGGCCGAGGTTCCTCTGGCGGGCGTTCATGAGCGGTGTCCTTCGGTCGGTACGGAACGTGCGAGTGGCTCGGGAAGCGCGGGGAGCTCGGGAAGCTCGGGAAGCGGGTGGCGTGCGGGGAGCGGGTGGCGCGCGGGGACGGGCCGCGCGTCGAGGAGCGGGGCGAGCGCGCGGGCGCGGGCCAGGTCGTGCGGGTCGTCGATCTCCAGCACCCGGGCCGGATCGGTGCGCACGGGCAGCGTCCGGCCGAAGAACCGGTGCCGCGCGGCGCGGAAGCCGGCCGCGTCCATGGCGTAGGCCGCGCCGGTCTCCAGCAGGTCCTGGGGGCGGTCCTGGCGCCGGGGGCGGGTGGCCTTGTCGTGGTTGACCCCGGTGCCGGTGCCGTCGGGGGCCTGCGCGCGCCACAGGAACCCGTGGAACGGCGCCACGGTCAGGGCCGAGTCGGCCGCACCGGTGGCGACGGCGGCGGCGACCGACTCGACGTCGGCGGGCTCCAGGAACGGGCTGGTGCACTGCACGAGGAGCAGCACGTGCACCTCGGTGCCGTGCAGCTCCTCGAAGGAGTCGAGGGCGTGCAGCAACGCCGATTCGCTGGTGGCGGTGTCCCCGGAGAGGGCGGCCGGCCGGGGCACCACGGCGGCGCCCGCGGCCCGGGCGGTGGCGGCGACCGCCGGGGAGTCGGTCGAGACCACCACGTCGGTCACGGTGGGCGCGGCCAGGCAGGCACGGACCGCGCGGGCGACCAGCGGTACGCCGCCCACCTCGGCCAGGTTCTTGCCCGGCACGCCCTTGGAGCCGCCGCGGGCCGGGACGACGGCGAGGACCCGGCGGGGGGTGGAGGTCACAGCTCCCCCAGCCGGCGGATGACCGGGGCGACCCGCTGGACGCCGTGCCGGTAGGCGCCGCGCGCGGCCTCGCGCAGGTGCGCGCGCAGGTGGCGGCGCAGCCGTGACTCCTGGCCGGCCGGGCGCGGCGCGCCGGGCAGCGGGGTGCCGTCGGGGGCGAGGTGGTGCCGGGCCAGGATGCCGGGCAGGTACCCGGGGGCGGTGGTGGTGGTGTAGTACGGCGCGACGGGCGGGAGCTCGGCCCGGGCGCACAGCTCGTCCACCCGGGCCCGGGCCGCCTCGAAGGGGTCCTCCCCGGCGCCGGCGCCGGCTCCGACGCCCTGCGCGGCCAGCCAGGCGGGGTCGCCCGCGGGCAGCGCCCCGGCGTCGATCTCGTCCCAGGAGGCCAGGCAGCCGGAGCCGAGGAAGTGGTGGTTGCCGAGGGCCTCGCGGATGCCGAGGTCGGTCAGGACGGCGGTGGGGATGCCCCGGTGCAGGGACTCCAGGGCGGCCGTGGAGGACACCGTGACCAGCAGGTCGGTGCGGTCCAGGACCTCACCCATGTTGCCGTAGACCAGGCGGCAGTTGGCCGGCAGCCCGCCGGGCAGCTTCTCGGCGAGCTTCTGGTAGGGCAGTTCCTCCAGGTGCGTGGTGTGCTCGCCCGGCTTGCTGCGCAGCTTGACCAGGACCTCGCGCTCGGGGTGCAGCCGGGCGTGCCGGGCGGCCCGGCCGAGGAGGTAGCCGCGCTCGGCCTTGTTCTGCGGCACGGACGGCTGGACGGCGAAGACCACGGTGCGGGCGCGCGTCCCGACGGGCTCGTACCGGGCCCCGGCCAGGAACGGCAGGGTGGTCCCGGTGACGGCCGAGGCGTCGGCGCCGACCCCCGCGTACACGCCGCGGAAGCGTTCGGCGTCGGCGCGGGAGTTGGCCAGCACGAGGTCGGCGCCGTGCCGCAGCAGGAGCCCGTCGGCGAGCTTCTCGTAGACCACGCCGACGTAGCCGGTGACGAGCACCGGGCGCCGGGCCGGGGCGGGCCACAGGGCGCGCACGCCGTGCAGGACGGCTTGCACGGCGCCGCCCACCAGCGCGAGCACGACCACGTCGTACGACTCGCGCTCGATCTCGGCGAGGAACTCCGCACAGGTCACCTCGGTCGGCCGGGCGGCCTCGACGCCCACCTCGCCGAGCTGGCGCGCGGTGGGGGTGGCACGGCCGCGCAGCAGATAACCGGTCGGATCCTGGTCGGGCGCGAGGCGGCGCGCGGTGAGTGCGCCCCATTTCCATCGCGTATCGGAATCGGCGAGCACTGCGACCCGCTTCGCTTCTGGCACGGGCCAGAAACTATGCCGGAATTCCGGTGATCGTCCCAACGAATGCTCAACAGCGGATGAACAGCCCGTCGACGAATTGCGAATCCGGGCCGGTTAACACGTCCGCCGCCCGCCGTTCATGTGCATTCCGCATCCGGGCCACGGTCGATACCGCGGGCCGCCGATAATCTCTGCGGGTGCTCACGCTCTCTGTCGTCGTGCCGTTCTACAACGTGCAGACATACGCGCCGGACGCCCTGAAAAGCCTCGAACGCAACGCCCGGGACGACTTCGAGTTCCTCCTCGTCGACGACTGCTCGACGGACGGGACGCCGGAGCTGCTGGAGCGGGCGGCGAGGACGCTGCCGGGGGCCCGGGTGCTCAGACGGGAGACGAACGGCGGGCTGGCGACGGCCCGCAACACCGGCCTGGACGCCGCCCGCGGCACCTACGTCGCCTTCCTGGACGGCGACGACTGGCTGGCCCCGGGCCACCTGGCCCGGACCGTCGCCGCCATCGAGGCGCTGAACTGCGACTTCGTCCGCACCGACCATGTCCGTACGACGGGCCGCACGCGGACCGTGCAGCGCGTCCCGTACGGGCCCCAGGGGGTGGTGGCCGATCCCCGGACGGCGATCCTGCCGGCGGACCGGTCGTCCTCGGTGGACTACCCCTACGCCTGGGCCGGGATGTACCACCGGCGGCTGCTGGAGGCCGGACTGCTGCACTTCACCGACGGGCTGCGCACGGCGGAGGACCGGCCGTGGATCTGGCGGCTGCACCGGGAGGCGGCGTCGTTCGCGGCGGTCGCGGCGCCCGGAATCTTCTACCGGCGGGGGGTTTCCACCTCGTTGACGCAGATCGGTGACGAGCGCCAGCTCGATTTCATCCGGGCATTCGATCAGGTGCTCGCCGAAACCGCTCTTGATCGCGAAGCCGATAGGCTGCTGCCGAAAGCAGTTCGCACGTATTGTGCGATCATCGCGCACCATCACGGGTCCATCGAAAGGTTCGAACCGGCCGTGGCCAGGAAACTCCGTACGATGAGCGCGCAGGCCCTGCGGAGAATGCCGCAGCAGCTGCTCGACGAGGCCCTGGACGGCATGGACCCGGGGCGGTCCGCCCTGCTGCGCCGGCTGCGCCGCCGCGCGCTGACGGGGGCGGCCTCGCGATGACCACGCCCCCGACCGCCGCCGGCTCCGCCCCCCGCACGGGGACCGGCACCGGCACCACGCGGATCTTCCTGGCCTCCACCCTCTACGGAGTGGCCACCCTCGCCACCGCCCTGGACTGCGGCGCCTTCCCGCCCGCCGCCCGGCAGATCCTGCTGACCAGCAACAACGCGGCGGTCCCCGAGGTCGCCCCGGGGATCGAGGAGATGCCCGGCTTCGACCGCCTGCGCTCCCGCTTCGACGACGTGATCGACTGGAACGCGGCGATCGCGCCGTTCCACCCCAGCGCCTGGGCCCCGCGCCCCGACGACGTACCGCTGTGGGAGCGGCAGCTGCGGGCCCTGTGGGGACTGGGCGAGGACCGCGTCGAGCTGGTGGTCGAGTCCCTCCAGGTCTCCCCCGCGCAGGCGCTGTGCCGGCTGTTCCCCGGCGCCGCCGTCGACGTCTACGCCGACGGCCTGATGAGCTACGGGCCCACCCGCTCCAAGCTCGACCCGCAGATCGGCGTGCGCGTCCGCCGGGTGCTGCACCTGGACCTCGTCCCCGGCGTGGAGCCGCTGCTGCTCACCGAGTTCGGGGTGCCCGCCGAGCGGCTGCCGGACGCGGCCTTCCGCAAGGTGCTGGACGAGCTCGCCGACGACGCCGTGCTCGACGCGGACGTCGCCGCCGCGGCCGAACGGGCGGCGGCCGCCCCGCGCGGGCCGGCGCTGCTGCTCGGCCAGTACCTCTGCGCGCTGGACCTGCTCACCGCGGCGGAGGAGGAGGAACTGCACGCGGCGATGGTGCGCGGCGCGCACGCGCTGGGCCACCGCGAGGTCGTCTTCAAGCCGCACCCCAGCGCCCCCGCCCGCTCCTGGGGGCGGGCCGCGGCCGAGGCCGACGCGCTGGGCGTGCGGTTCACCGTCGCCCCCGGCCCGGGGCTGGCCGAGGTCCTCTACCGCAGGCTGCGCCCGGCGCTGGTCGTCGGCTGCTTCTCCACCGGACTGCTGACCGCCGCCACGCTGTACGGGCTGCCCGTGGCCCGGACCGGGACCGGCGCCGTGCTGGCCCGGCTCACGCCGTACCAGAACAGCAACCGGATCCCGCTGGTGCTGGTCGACGCGCTGCTGCCGGACCTCGCCGACGCACCGGCCGTCCGCGCGTGGACCCCGCCGGTGCCGGGGCAGGCCGGGCAGGGGGTTGCCGGGCTGGTCGCCGCGGTCGGGTTCACCATGCAGCCGCAGCTGCTGGCCGCCCGCCGGGGCGAGGCCGAACGGTACCTGGCGGCGCACCGGGACTCCCGCACCTGGCGCTACGTCACCCGCAGGCGGCTCACCGCGCTGGCCCTGCCCGGCGGCGTCCCGGCCCGGCTGTCCTTCCTGCCGGGCCACCCGGTGCTGCGCCGCGCGGTCCGCCGGGTCCGCCGGCTGCGCCGGGCGGTGGCCCGCGGCCGCTGAGCCGGACCGGCGGGCCGGCGGTCAGCCGGTCAGCCGGTCAGCCGGTCAGCCGGTCAGCCGGTCAGCCGGTGGCGAGCTTCGCCGCGAAGCCGAGGAAGAGCACGCCCGCCGCCGACGACAGGCCGGCCGAGAGCCGCTTGCGGCGGCGGAAGGCGGCCGACAGCCGGGCCCCGCTGAAGATCAGGGTGCTCAGGTACAGGAAGCTGGACAGCTGCGCGAGCGAGCCGAGCAGCAGGAAGGACAGCGCCGGATACGCGTAGCCGGGGTCCACGAACTGCACGAAGAAGGACAGCAGGAACAGGATCGCCTTCGGGTTGAGCAGGCTCACCACCAGCGCCCGCCGGTACGGCCGCTCCACGGCCGCGGCCTTCGCCCCGGCGGGCCCGGAGCCCCCGGCCCCGGCGGCGTCCGATCCGGCCGCCGCCCCCGGCTCCTGCTGCGCGCGGACGGCGGAGTGCCGGCTGCGCCACATCTCCAGGGCGCTGCGCATCATGCCGATCGCGATCCAGGCCAGGTAGCCGGCGCCGGCCGCCTTCACGATCCCGAACAGCAGCGGACTGGCCTGGAGCAGGGCCCCGGCGCCGACCGCGGTCAGCACCATCAGCACCGTGTCGCCGGTGAACACCCCGCAGGCGGCCCGGTACCCGTCGCGCACCCCGCGCCGCGAGGCCACGGACAGGACGTAGAGCGAGTTCGGGCCGGGCAGCAGAATGATCAGCGCGAGCGCGGCGAGGTAGGTCGGCAGATCGGTCACTCCCAGCATGCGCAGGAGTGTCACATAGGTTTGCTCCTGTCAGCCAGTGTGTTTCACCACACGGAATCCGCCGGTGCGTACGTGCCCCAGACGTCCCGCAGCGCGGTGCACACCTCCCCCACGGTGGCCCGCGCCCGCAGCGCCTCCTTCATCGGCGGCAGCACGTTCTCCGGTCCGGTCGCCGCCGTGCGCAGCTCCGCGAGCGCGGCCTCGACCGCGGCGCCGTCCCGCTCCGCGCGCAGCCGGGCCAGCCGCTCCCGCTGGCGGACCTCGATGGCCGGGTCCACGCGCAGCGGCTCGTACGGCTCCTCCTCGGGCAGCGCGAACCGGTTGACGCCGACCACCACCCGCTCGCCGCGGTCGGTCTCCTGCGCGATCCGGTAGGCGTTGCGCTCGATCTCCGCCTTCTGGAAGCCGCGTTCGATCGCCGCGACCGCCCCGCCGAGCGCCTCGATGCGGTTCATCAGCTCCAGCGCGGCCGCCTCCAGCTCGTCCGTCATCGACTCCACCGCGTAGGAGCCGGCGAAGGGGTCGACGGTGTGCGGCACGTCCGTCTCGTACGCCAGGACCTGCTGGGTGCGCAGCGCGAGCCGGGCCGCCTTGTCCGTGGGCAGCGCGATGGCCTCGTCGTAGGAGTTGGTGTGCAGCGACTGGGTCCCGCCGAGCACCGCCGCCAGCGCCTGGACGGCCACCCGGACCAGGTTGACCTCGGGCTGCTGGGCCGTCAGCTGGACCCCGGCGGTCTGGGTGTGGAAGCGCAGCATCAGCGACTTGGGGTCGCGGGCGCCGAACTCCTCGCGCATGACGCGGGCCCAGATGCGGCGGGCGGCACGGAACTTGGCGACCTCCTCCAGCAGCGTGGTGCGGGCGACGAAGAAGAAGGACAGCCGGGGCGCGAACTCGTCCACGGCCATGCCCGCGCCGGTCGCCGTCCGCACGTAGGCGATGCCGTCGGCCAGGGTGAAGGCGATCTCCTGCGCGGGCGAGGCCCCGGCCTCGGCCATGTGGTAGCCCGAGATGGAGATGGTGTTCCAGCGCGGGAGCTCGGTGCGGCAGTAGCGGAAGGTGTCGGCGACCAGCCGCAGCGAGGGCGCGGGCGGGAAGATGTAGGTGCCGCGGGCGATGTACTCCTTGAGCACGTCGTTCTGCACGGTGCCCGTCAGGCGGTCGGCCGGGATGCCCTGTTCCTCGGCGACCAGCTGGTAGAGCAGCAGCAGGACGGCGGCCGGGGCGTTGATGGTCATCGAGGTCGAGACCCGGTCGAGCGGGATGCCGTCGAAGAGGACGTGCATGTCCTCGACGGAGTCGACGGCGACGCCCACCTTGCCCACCTCGCCCTGCGCGAGCGGCGCGTCGGAGTCGTGTCCCATCTGGGTGGGCAGGTCGAAGGCGACGGACAGCCCCGTGGTGCCGGCGGCGATGAGCTGCCGGTAGCGGGCGTTGGACTCGGCCGCGGTGCCGAAGCCGGCGTACTGCCGCATCGTCCACGGACGCCCGGTGTACATCGTGGGGTAGATGCCCCGCGTGAACGGGTAGGAGCCTGGTTGCCCCAGTTTGACCGCCGGGTCCCACTCCGTCAGGGCCTCGGGCCCGTAGACCGGTTGGATCGGCCGACCGCTTTCGGTGCGTGGCATGTGACCAAGACCTCCGTAGTGTCACCGGGTCCGGTGCTGATAGAACCGTCCCCGCGAACGGCCCCGGTCACAATGGCGCAACATCCCCGGACCGTGCGCAACCATCCACGCCACCCAGGCATCGTCTAGATACACACCACGTATTTCGGGGGGACACGCATGCACCGCCAGATGCACCGCCAGAGAGTCGCACTCCGCACGCTCGGGGTCGTTACCGCCGTCGCGCTCGCCGCGACCGCCTGCGGGGCGGAGAAGCCGGACGCCGAGCGTCCCGCCTCCCCCGCCCCGTCCGCGTCCGCGGCGGGCAGCACCCCCGAACCGTCGGCGTCGGCGTCGGCGGACGCCAAGCCCGGTGAGGCCTCCCCCTCGCCGTCCGCGTCGCAGTCCCCCTCGCCCTCGGCCTCGCCCAGCGTCAAGGCGATCATGTCGAACGGCGACGAGAGCGAGCAGGTGCGCGAGCTCCAGGCCCGCCTGAAGCAGCTCGACCTGCTCAAGACCGACCCGACGGGCTTCTACGGCTCGAAGACCACCGCCGCGGTGAAGGCCTTCCAGAACAAGCACCACCTGACCGCCCACGGCGCGGTGGACCAGGCCACCTGGAAGAAGGTCCAGGAGGTCACGAAGAAGCCCACCGACAAGGAGCTGAACCCGCCGGCGCCGGTCAACCAGGCCGACGCCCCGGACCCGCGCTGCATGCAGGGCCGCGTCATGTGCATCAGCAAGGAGAGCCGCACGCTGGCCTGGATGATCGACGGCAAGGTCGTCTCCACCATGGACGTGCGCTTCGGCTCGGAGAACACCCCCACCCGCGAAGGCGTCTTCAACGTGGGCTGGAAGGCCAAGGACTGGACGTCGACGATCTACCACACGCCGATGCCGTACGCGATGTTCTTCAGCGGCGGCCAGGCGGTGCACTACTCGGCCGACTTCGCGGCCCGCGGCTACAACGGCGCCTCGCACGGCTGTGTGAACGTCCGCGACAAGGGCAAGATCGCCGCGCTGTTCGACCAGGTGAACGTGGGCGACAAGGTCGTCGTCTACTGGTGACCGGCTGATCGGGCGCTCCGGCGCCCCGGCGCGCTGCGCCCGGAAGGTCGTAGGAAGAAGAGGTGGCGCGGGCAGGGCCGGGGGAACGTGCCCCGCCCGCGCCAGTTGCGCAGAGCCCAGGGGTACGGGGGGAACCCCGGCTTCATGCGCCGCCGATGACCAGTCGGCTCGTTATGTACTGCGCCGGCCGCGCGAAAAGTGTTACAGCGTGCCGAGCGGGCAGGTCAGCGGCGGGTCGGCAGGCCCAGGCCGCCGTCGCTGCGCAGCAGCGGTTCGACGGTCGCCAGCGGTGTCGGGGCCTGCAGGATCCCGCTGCCGCTGCGCTTGTCGCCGCCGCTCCCGGAGCCGCCGGAACCGCTGCCGCCGCTGCCGCTTCCCGCGTCGGCGTCCTCCGGGCGGCCGGTCCGCTCGTCGCCGTCCATCACGGTCTGGCAGAACCGGGCGATGCCCTGCGTGCTGCGGGCCAGCTTGGACAGCCGCTCGCGGCGGTCGTCGCTGAGCTTGCCGGCGCGGTAGTCCTTGCACAGGTCCAGGGCCCTGGTGCGGTACTCCGGCTCGCGGTTCGGGTCGCGCTCACGCGCGGTCCCGTCCCCGGACGGCTCGTTGCCACCCCCGGTGAAGCCGGCCGCGGCCTCGTCCCCGCTCCCGCCCGGCGTCCGCGCCCCGCCGGAGGCCTCGGCCCCCGGGCTCTGGCGCAGCGGCCGCTCGGGGGCGGAGGGCGCGGGGGCGGCCGTGCTCGCCCGGCCGGTGGGGTCCGGCGCTCCGGTGCTGCTCACGGACACGGCCGGGGCGGGACCGGCGTTCGTGTGCAGGGCCCGGCCCAGCAGACCGGTGCCCGCGGCGGCGGCGACCCCGCCGACGGCGATGCTCGCCACGGCGGCGGCCAGCCCGAACCGTACGGCGCCCACCCGGCGGCGCGGCGCCCGCCCGCCCGGCCCCGGCAGCAGCCGGACGACCGGCTCGGGGACGGCCGGGGACCCGGACGACGGGACCGGCGCGGAAGACGGCGAGGACGCGGAAGAGGGGGAAGGCGCCGACGGCGCGGCGGACGCGGAGAGGGCGGGGACCCCGGCGGTCCCGGTGGCCGGATCCCGACGCTCGCGCGCCGCGCGGAACGCGGCGACGGCGGCCGCCTCGCCCGGCAGTTCCGGACCGTCCTGGGGCGGGATCCGCACCGCGAGGGAGTCCAGCGCGCCGCGCAGCCGGGCGGCCTCGGCCCGGGCCCGGGGGGCGGCGACAGGTCCGGCGGATTCGCCCCGCAGCAGGTTCTCCGCCGCGGCTGCGTCCAGCCAGCTGTTGTCCTCGTCGGCCATCACATGTCCTTCTGCGTCCGCCAACGTGAATGCGTCACACCGGTTTGTTCTACGAGTTCACCGCCCGGACCGCGCTGCGCGGGTACGGCGTCGAGCTCCCCGGGACGACCTTGGGAATTATGGCCGACGTCGCCCGCCGTTTCCGCACTGAGCAGTTCCGCCAGCTTCTTCAGGCCACGGTGGGCGGCCGTACGGACCGCGCCGGGCCGCTTGCCCAGCGTCTCGGCGGCGCTCTTGGCGTCCAGGCCCACCACCACGCGCAGCACCACGGCCTCGGCCTGGTCCTGCGGGAGCCGGGCGATCAGCCGCATGGTGTGGCCGGTGGCGACGGACTCCATCGCCTCGCCCGCGGTGTCGCTGTCGGCCGCCCGGCCGGTGAGCTCGGTCTCGTCGCCGCCGACCGCGGGGCGCCGGCCCCGCATGCGTATGTGGTCCAGCGCCCGGTTGCGGGTGATCCGCGCCGCCCAGCCGCGGAAGCGGTCGGCGTCCCCGGCGAAGGAGTCGAGGTCGCGGGCGATCTGCAGCCAGGCCTCGGAGGTCACGTCCTCGGCGTCCATGTCGCCGACCAGCGTCCGCGCGTACCCGAGCAGGCGCGGGTGCACGGCCCGGTACACGGCACGGAAGGCGGTGTCGTCGCCGCCCTGTGCCGCGAGCACCGCGGTGGTCAGCTCCGCGTCGTCCCCCAGCAAAGTCCCCAACCCGTTCACTGTCCTGTACCTGTGGCGCAAATCAGCACGTTAAGGGTTTCACGTACCTCTCGTCCATGAGTTGTACAACCAGCAACCAACCCTGCGCACAGCGGGGTGTGACACAAAACGCATCCGCGACGCTGACACAGGTACGGGCTTGTCGCACGAGCCCGTGCCGGACGGCGACCGGGGCCTCTCCTGTGGGGGGTGGCGGCCTCGGTCGTCTTCCATTCTCTCCAGGGTCCCCGCCGTGCTCGCGACCGCCCTTTCCCCTTCTTCACACGTGTCTCACCTCCCCCATGCTTCTCTTCCGGGTGAAATCCGCCCATGAGTACGGCGCCCCCGCGCCCCTCTCGCTAGCGTGGTGGGCGTCGTCCGTGTCCGGATCTGCCCCGTGCCGGATCTCACTCGTGCCGCCCCGAGGAGCCCCACCTGTCCAGCCATCTTCCGGCACAGGTCCGCGGTGTCACCGGCTCCCGGCTGGCCCGCTTCAACACCTGCCCCGCCGAGGCGGCCGAGGACCTGCTGCTGCGCTGCTGCCGCAGCCCGCGCTGGGCGCAGCGGGTGGCCGCCCACCGCCCGTACCCCGACCTGGGCGCGCTGCTGGCCGCCGCCGACGAGGCGGCGTACGACCTGGCGCCGGCGGACCTGGCCGAGGCGCTGGCCGCCGAGTCCTCGGCGGAGCTGGATCCGAGGGCCCCCTACGCCGCCCAGCTGGCGCTGCGCGCCGCGCACGCCGAGTACGAACGCCTCTTCGGGCACGCCTTCGTCGTCTGCCTGGCCGGCGTCCCGCCGCAGGAGCGCATCGACGCGGTGCTGAGCCGGATCCAGTCACGGCTGCGCAACGCTCCGGAGGAGGAACGGGTGGTCGCGGCGGACGAGCTCAGGCGCCTGGCCGGGGAGCGGCTGGCCGGGCTCGTGGACCTGCCCGATGCACCCGAATTGGTACGGTTTGCTCCCGTAGGGTAGGCCGTCCGTGCCTGTTTGATCACACCGATGGACCCCGCGCGAAGGATCCGACAAGTCGTCGCTACGATGTCCGGGGCCGGTGGACCGTACCCGGCCGGGCCAGACCGACAACGAAGCCGGCAGGCCCCCGCCCCGCTTCCGGAGGGTTTTTCCGTGCCGGCTGGAACGTTGTACCGCGGCCGGGAAGGAATGTGGTCCTGGGTGGCTCACCGAGTCACCGGCGTCCTCATTTTCTTCTTCCTGTTCGTACACGTCCTCGACACCGCTCTCGTGCGCGTCTCGCCCGAGGCGTACGACGACGTCGTGGCCACCTACAAGACTCCGATCGTCGCGTGCCTGGAGTACGGCCTCGTGGCCGCCATCCTCTTCCACGCGCTCAACGGTCTCCGTGTCATCGCCGTGGACTTCTGGTCCAAGGGCCCGCGCTACCAGAAGCAGATGCTCTGGACCGTCGTGGGCGTCTGGGTCGTGCTGATGGCCGGGGCCGTGTACCCCGTGCTCGGCCACGCGGCTGCTGAACTGTTCGGGAAGTGACGCCGATGTCTGCTGACACCTCTTCTTCCGCCATCGGCGAGGTCCAGGGCGCGAGCCTGTACGACGTCGACAACCCGGCGCCGTACATCGAGGCCCCGCGCAAGCGCACCTCCAAGACGCCCCGCTCGACCCGCGGCAACTTCGAGATGGCCGCATGGCTCTTCATGCGCCTGTCGGGCATCGTCCTCGTCGTCCTGGTCATCGGCCACCTGCTGATCCAGCTGGTGCTCGACGGCGGCGTCTCCAAGATCGGCTTCGCCTTCGTGGCCGGCCGCTGGGCCTCGCCGTTCTGGCAGGTCTGGGACCTGCTGATGCTGTGGCTGGCGATGCTGCACGGCGCCAACGGCCTGCGTACCGTCATCAACGACTACGCGGAGCGCGCGAACACGCGCCTGTGGCTGAAGGGCCTGCTCTACACCGCCACGGTGTTCACCATCCTCCTGGGCACGCTGGTGATCTTCACCTTCGACCCGAACATCCGCTAGGCAACGGGGCTGAGGCGACACATCTCATGAAGATCCACAAGTACGACACCGTCATCGTCGGCGCCGGTGGCGCGGGCATGCGCGCCGCCATCGAGGCGACCAAGCGCAGCCGCACCGCCGTGCTGACGAAGCTCTACCCCACCCGCTCCCACACGGGTGCCGCGCAGGGCGGCATGGCCGCCGCGCTGGCCAACGTGGAGGAGGACAACTGGGAGTGGCACACCTTCGACACGGTCAAGGGCGGTGACTACCTGGTCGACCAGGACGCCGCCGAGATCCTGGCGAAGGAGGCCATCGACGCCGTCCTCGACCTGGAGAAGATGGGCCTGCCGTTCAACCGGACCCCGGACGGCACCATCGACCAGCGCCGCTTCGGCGGCCACAGCCGCAACCACGGCGAGGCCCCGGTCCGCCGCTCCTGCTACGCGGCCGACCGCACCGGTCACATGATCCTCCAGACGCTGTACCAGAACTGCGTCAAGGAGGGCGTGGAGTTCTTCAACGAGTTCTACGTCCTGGACCAGCTGATCACCGAGGTCGACGGCGTCAAGCACTCCGCGGGCGTCGTGGCGTACGAGCTGGCCACCGGCGAGATCCACGTCTTCCAGGCGAAGGCCGTCATCTACGCCTCCGGCGGTACCGGCAAGTTCTTCAAGGTCACCTCGAACGCGCACACCCTGACCGGTGACGGCCAGGCGGCCTGCTACCGCCGCGGCCTGCCGCTGGAGGACATGGAGTTCTTCCAGTTCCACCCGACGGGCATCTGGCGCATGGGCATCCTGCTGACGGAGGGCGCCCGTGGTGAGGGCGGCATCCTGCGCAACAAGGACGGCGAGCGCTTCATGGAGAAGTACGCGCCGGTCATGAAGGACCTCGCGTCCCGTGACGTCGTCTCCCGCTCCATCTACACGGAGATCCGCGAGGGCCGCGGCTGCGGTCCCGAGGGCGACCACGTCTACCTGGACCTCACCCACCTGCCGCCGGAGCAGCTCGACGCCAAGCTCCCGGACATCACCGAGTTCGCCCGTACGTACCTCGGCATCGAGCCGTACACGGACCCGATCCCGATCCAGCCCACCGCGCACTACGCCATGGGCGGCATCCCGACCAACGTCGAGGGTGAGGTCCTGGCGGACAACACCACCGTCGTCCCCGGCCTGTACGCGGCCGGCGAGGTCGCGTGCGTGTCCGTGCACGGCGCCAACCGCCTGGGCACCAACTCGCTGCTGGACATCAACGTCTTCGGCAAGCGGTCGGGCATCGCGGCGGCCAGGTACGCGGCCGAGAACGACTTCGTCGAGCTCCCGGAGGACCCGGCGGCGTTCGTGCAGGAGCAGGTCGAGCGGCTGCGCAACTCCACGGGCAGCGAGCGGGTCGCCGACCTGCGCGCCGAGCTCCAGGAGACGATGGACGCGAACGTGATGGTGTTCCGTACGGAGCAGACCATCAAGACCGCGGTCGAGAAGATCGCGGAGCTGCGCGAGCGGTACAAGAACGTCGCGATCCAGGACAAGGGCAAGCGGTTCAACACCGACCTGCTGGAGGCCATCGAGCTGGGCAACCTGCTCGACCTGGCCGAGGTCATGGCGGTCTCCGCCCTGGCCCGCAAGGAGTCCCGCGGCGGTCACTACCGCGAGGACTACCCCAACCGCGACGACGTCAACTTCATGCGCCACACCATGGCGTACCGCGAGGTCGGAGCCGACGGCTCGGACTCGGTCCGGCTCGACTACAAGCCGGTCGTGACGACCCGCTACCAGCCGATGGAGCGTAAGTACTGATGGCCACCCCCACTCTCGAGAAGGTCGAGGCGGAGTCCGCCGCCTCCCCGTACATCACGGTCACCTTCCGGATCCGCCGCTTCAACCCCGAGGTGTCCGACACCGCGGAGTGGCAGGACTTCCAGATCGAGATCGACCCGAAGGAGCGCGTGCTCGACGGTCTCCACAAGATCAAGTGGGACCTGGACGGCACGCTGACCTTCCGCCGCTCGTGCGCGCACGGCATCTGCGGCTCCGACGCGATGCGGATCAACGGCAAGAACAGGCTCGCCTGCAAGACGCTGATCAAGGACATCAACCCGGAGAAGCCGATCACCATCGAGGCCATCAAGGGCCTGACGGTGATGAAGGACCTCGTGGTCGACATGGAGCCCTTCTTCCAGGCCTACCGCGACGTCATGCCGTTCCTGGTCACCAAGGGCAACGAGCCGACGCGCGAGCGCCGGCAGTCCCCGGAGGACCGCGAGCGCTTCGACGACACGACCAAGTGCATCCTGTGCGCGGCGTGCACCTCGTCGTGCCCGGTGTTCTGGAACGACGGCCAGTACTTCGGCCCGGCGGCGATCGTGAACGCCCACCGCTTCATCTTCGACAGCCGTGACGAGGCGGGCGAGCAGCGTCTGGAGATCCTGAACGACAAGGACGGCGTGTGGCGCTGCCGCACCACGTTCAACTGCACCGACGCGTGCCCGCGTGGCATCGAGGTCACCAAGGCCATCCAGGAAGTCAAGCGCGCCCTGATCACGCGCCGCTTCTGACCTGGCGGTCGGCCGCCCAGGCCTGACGAAGACCCCGTCCCCGGTTCTGTGCACCGGGGGCGGGGTTTTCGCCTTTTGCGATGAACGCGCCGCCCTCCGGCAGCGGGGCCGACTCCGGTCCTACGATGATGGCCTCGACAGCAGCCCATGGGAGGCACGTGATGTCCACAGCACCCACTGAGCAGCCCTACGGCGAGTCCCAGGACGAGGAGTCGCTGCTCGACGTGGCCAACGAGCTCATGGAGCAGCACTTCGGGTACCGAGTCGAGATCATCGGAGGTCAGATCCTCGTCTCTCCACCGGCCAACGGCCCCCACGCGGAAGTCCTGAGCGACATCCTTCTGCCCTTCGCCATGGCGGGGCTGCACGGCGACGAGGCGAGGACGATTCAGGGGATGGGCGTCTGGCTCCCCAGCGGCCCCTCGGACTTCGCCATCCCGGACCTCTCGCTGGTCGATGCCGACTACCGGGACCACGAGGCGGAGAACAACTGCTACGACCCGGCGATCTTCCGCCTCGTCCTGGAGGTCACCTCCGGCAACTACCGGACCGATCTGCGCACCAAGGTCGCGGCCTACGCAGGCGCGGGGATCCCGGTCTACGTGATCGTCGACCGCAAGCACCACCGCCTGCACGTCCTCACCGACCCCGCCGGGGACGACTACGCCACCCACCGCATCCACGCCCCCGGCGAACTGGTCACGCTGCCCGAGTCGATCGGCGCCAAGGTCACGCTCGACGTCGGGGCGATCCTCTCGACCGGGCGGTAGCCCCCAGGGGACGGGTCAGGGGGGCCTCGGGGATCGCCCCGATGGCCGGGTGATCATGGGTGGCGAGACTTGCCGCATGACGAAATCGCCGAAGACGTACGGACGTTGGATCGCCGCCGTGGCCGCCGGAGCGGCCCTGCTCGGGGTGAGCGCCGCAGCCGTGCCGTCCGCCCGGGCCGCCGAGCGGCCCGTCACCGGGACCGTGCGGGAGCCGATCGACCCGGCCCGGCTCCGCGCCGCGCTCGGCGCGCTGCCCGACGGCGTGCTCGCCGGGGCCATGGCCCGGGTCGGCGGACGCGACGGACGGTGGACCGGCGCCGCGGGGAACGTCTCCGCCGATCCCGCCGCCTCGTTCCGGATCGGCAGCATCACCAAGCTGTTCACCTCCACGCTCACCCTCCAGCTGATCGCCGAGGGCCGCCTCACCATGGACACCCCGGTGCAGCAGGTACTGCCCGGCACCCTGCCCGCCCACTGGGCCCCGATCACGATCGAGCAGCTGCTCAGCCACACCAGCGGCCTGCCGCGCCCCGCCTGCTACGAGCAGGGCCGGTCGTACACCCCGGCCGAGTTCATCAGGTCGGCGATCACCGAGTGCCCGCAGGCGGGCGAGCCCGTCACCGGGGACGCGATCACCCAGATCTACATGGGGGCCAACTACCACCTGCTCGGCATGGTCGTCGAGAAGGTCACCGGGCGTACGTACGCCGAGGAGCTGAACCGGCGGATCGTCCGCCCGCTGGGCCTGCGCCACACCTACCTGCCGGCGGCGGGCGACACCTCGATGCCCTCCCCCGCCCTCGCCGACCTGCCGCCGGCCGACCCGTGGGCCTGGGCCGAGGGCGGGATGGTCTCCAACGCCCCCGATCTGGAGCGGTTCCTGACCAGCCTGCTGCGGGGCCGGCTGCTGCCCCCCGCGCAGCAGAAGCTGCTGTTCGAGATGCCGTCCCATGCCGAACGCGGCTTCAGCCGGGCCGGGGTGCAGTACTACAAGCTGCCCGACGGCACCGAGGTGTGGGGCAAGACCGGCAGCTACGGCGGCTACGTCAACGGCGCCTTCGCCACCCGCGATCTGCGGCGCAGTCTGGTGTACTCGCTGGTTCCGGTGACCGAGGACCAGAAGAAGATCGAGACGCGCTACTTCGCCCTGGCCGACGCCGCGTTCTGAGGCGGGGGTCCGCTGTGCAAGGATCGGCCGTATGAGTGAGCAGCAGCCTAATCCTTACGCGGGCGGACCCGCCCAGGGCGGGCCGGACGGCCCCAAGTGGGGCCCGCAGGGCCCCGGTTACGGGTATCCGCAGCCCGGCTACGGATACCCCCCGCCGCCGGCCGGCGCCCCGGTGCCGCCCGCCGCGCCGGCCATGCCCGCGATGCCGGGGGCGCCCGCCGGGTTCACCGGCGGCGCGCCGATGCTGGCGCTCGGGGACATCTCGATCGTCGGCGACCAGATCATCACGCCGTCGGGGTCGCTGCCGCTCAAGGGCGCCGTGTGGAACGCCACCGACTTCTCCCGCACCGAGGAGAAGATCCCCACCCATGCGATCATCCTGGCGATCGTCTTCTTCCTCTTCTGCCTGCTCGGCCTGCTCTTCCTGCTGATGAAGCAGAAGACCACCACCGGCTTCGTCCAGGTCACCGTCACCAGCGGCGGCCGGCACCACTCCACCATGGTCCCGGCCACCGACCCGGGCACCTTCCCGTGGGTGATGAGCCAGCTCAACTACGCCCGCTCGCTCAGCGTCTGACGTCCCACCGCGCCCCTGGTCGGCCCGAGCGGCTGACAACCGCCGCAGTGGGGTGACACCCTGATCTCCCGTCACCACACCTGCGGGGGGCTGCGGTGGAGCGCGAGGGCGTAGAGGTCGTCGAGGTGGTCGTCCCCGGCATGGGGCCCGTGGACCGGCTGGAGGCCCTGCAGCCCACCGGGATACGCCTCGTCAGCGGGGACGAGCAGGCCGGGGTCTACCGGACGACCGGCGCCCGGGAGGCCGGGGCCGGCGTGGTGCGGGAGGTCTACGACTGGGCCCGGCTGACCATCGGCGGGGCCACCCGGGCGCTGTGGCTGTTCCTGCTGCCGTTCCTGCTGGTGAACCTGGTCGCGTGGATGCAGCCGTTCCGGCTGGAGCGGCGCCGGGCCACCGGTGCCTACCGGTGGCTGTCCCAGGTGCTGGGCCTGTCCCTGACGGTGCTGGCCGTGACCTCGTTCGCGCAGGGCGCCATGGACCAACTGGTCTGGCAGTGCGGGACCGGCGGCCCGGCGGGCGGGGTCTGCAAGGACGCCAACCCGCTGGTCCACCTCGTCCGTACGCACGGCACGGTCCCCGGCATGCTGCTGGCCACCCTGGTGCCGCTGCTCGCGCTCGGCGCCATGGCCTACAGCGCCCGCGACGGCAGGTCCGAGTACCGCTCGGTCCGGCGCACCCGGCCGGTCGGCACCGACGACCCCTGGCAGGCCGTACGCGCCGCCGAACGGGCCGAACACCCCCTGTCGGCCCCGCTGTTCTGGGAGTACAACTGGCGCGCCCGGGGCCTGGCCTGCCGCCACCTGTGCGCGGGCCTGCTGACCCTGGCGCTGCTGCTCACCGTCCCCTCGTACCGGGCGGGCACCGCCGCCCCCGCCGGTCTGCTGCTCTTCGCGGTGATCACCGCCGCCGGGGGGCTGGTCGTCCTCGGCACCCGGTGGTGGCCCGGTTCGGCCGGGCAGTGGGGTTTCGCCCTGGGCTGTCTGGCGGTGCTGGTGGCCGCGGGCGGCTACTACGCCGCCTCCGGCGGCGCCCGCACCAGCCAGAGCATGCTGCCCGGCGTCGGCGTGCTGACCACCGCAGTGCTGGCCGGGCAGGCGCTGGTGCTGCTCGCGCTGGCCGCCGTCTGCGTGACCACGCCGGCGTCCGACGCCGACCGGCCGGCGCTCGGCGGGCTGGCCGGCCCGGCGATGGGCGTGGTCGCCTGCGTCAGCGGCTGGGTGTACTCCACCGCGCTGGTGCTGTGGACCCAGGACTGGCTGACCGCCGAACCCGAGCGGTCCCGGGTCGCCTTCCCCGCCGCCGTCCGGGCGATCGCCGCGGCCCTGCCGCCGACGGCCCTGCTGATCGGGCTGGTGGTGGCCGCCGCCGTGGCTCTCCACACGGTCGGCGCCTGGTGGTCCTGCCTGCCCCGGCGCACCCGCCGCGACGGCCGGCCGGGGCGGTGGCGGCGGCTGGTGCGGGAGGTCGAGCGGGAGGAGTTCGAGGAGCGCCGCCGGGAGCTGGCCCTGACCCGGGCCCGGGCCGCCGCCGACCCGGCCCCGCGCAGCACCCGCGACCGCGCCCGGCGCCGGTTGCGCAGGCTGCTGCCGCCGCCCGTACGGCGCTGGGCCGTGCACCGGGCCGCCGCGCGGGCAGCGCTGCGCTCGGCCACCGCGCCGACCCGGCCCGCGCTGCTGCTGCGCTCCCTCGACCACGCGCTCGGCGCGCTGGCCGGGACGTTCGTGGTGGTGGTCGCGGTGTTCGCCGGGATGGCCTTCCACAGCGCCGACATGCTGCCGCGGCACTACGAGGACCTGCTGGCGGCCGTGCTGCGGCTGCTGACCTCGCTGGGCTCGTTCATGCTCGTGGGGCTGATCGTGGCGATGCTGGTCGCCGTCCGCACGATCGTGCTGCGCGCCGAGAGCCGCCGGCACACCGGCATGCTGTGGGCCTTCGGCGCGTTCTGGCCGCGCTCCGCGCACCCCTTCACCCCCGCCACATGGACCGGCCGGGCGATACCGGAGCTCACCCACCGGCTGACCTCCACCCTGCGCCCGGACGGGGCGCGGGTGCTGCTGAACGCGCACTCGATGGGCTCGATGATCTCCGTACTGGCGCTGTGGCAGCTGTCGGACGCCGAGCGGCCGCGGATCGCCCTGCTCACCACGGGCTGCCCGCTGACCAGCTTCTTCCGCCGGCACTACCCGGCGTACGTCACCGAGGAGGCCGTGGCCGCGCTGACCGGACCGGAGGTGCTGGCCGGCTGGGCGAACGTACGGCGGGACACCGACGTGCTGGCGGGCCGGATCGGGGCCGAGCGGATCGACCGGGAGCCGTGGCCGGACGGCGTGGGCCTGACGGCGGCGTCCACGGCGGTGCGGCCGGGGCCGCGCACCTCGGCGCAGCCGGTGTTCGTCCCGCTGGCGCGGCACGACTTCTACCGGCTGGACCAGCGGATCGAGCCGGTGCGGGCGGAGCTGGTCGCCGCTCTGCGCGGGCTCTGACGGACGCCGCACCGGTGGCTTGAACCTGTTCAAAAATGGGTCTACAGTCAGTCGCGCCAAGCGTTTGAACACGTTCAAGGAGGCGGGGGGCATGGACCTCACCGTGGTCGCTTACATCACCTATCTGCTCATCAGCGTCGGGCTGACCGTCTGGGTCGCGCGGACGCTCAGCCGTAACGGCCGCATCTTCATCGCCGACGTCCTCCAGGGCGACGAGAAGCTCGCCGACGCCGTCAACCACCTGCTGGTGGTCGGCTTCTACCTGGTCAACCTGGGCTTCGTGACCCTCTACCTGCGCTCGGCCGAGGCCGTCGCCGACGCCCGGGGCCTGTTCGAGGCGCTCTCGGTCAAGCTCGGCGTGGTCCTGCTCGTCCTGGGCGTGATGCACCTGCTGAACGTCTGGGTGCTCAACAAGTTCCGCCGCCGGGGCGTCCTGGAGCGCCAGCAGACCCCGCCGGTCCCCCCGCAGGGCTGGACCGCGCCGGCCGGGGCCTGGCGGCCGTGACGGCCGCCGTCCGCCGACTCACCGTCCTCTACGACGCCCGGTGCCCGTTGTGCGTGCACATCCGGCACTGGCTGCTCGGACAGCGGTGGCTGGTTCCGCTCTCCCTGGTGCCCGCCGGCTCCGACGAGGCCCGCCGGCGCTTCCCGCGGCTGGACCACGCGGCGACCCTGCGCGAGATCACCGTCGTCGGGGACTCCGGCCAGGTCTGGACCGGCACCGACGCCTTCATCGTCAGTCTGTGGGCCCTGGCCGAGCACCGGCCGAAGGCCGACTGGCTGGCCGGCCCGGCGGGCCGGCCCTTCGCCCGGGCCACGATGCTCGCCGCGGCCGCCTGGCGCGGCGCCACCCGCACCGCGGACGCCGCCGGGGCGGACGGGTGCGACGACCGGTGCGCGGGCCCGGTCGCGGGCCCCGATAGGCTCGGACACCGTGACTGATCAGAAGGCTGCCAAGAGCGAGCAGACCCGCACGCTCATCCTCGAAACCGCGCTCCGGCTCTTCCAGGAACGCGGTTACGACAAGACGACCATGCGGGCCATCGCCAAGGAGGCGGGGGTCTCGGTCGGAAACGCCTACTACTACTTCGAGTCCAAGGAACACCTGGTCCAGGGCTTCTACGACCGGATCGGCGCCGCGCACCAGGCGGCGGTCCGGCCTCTGCTGGACCGGGAGACCGATCTGCAGCGGCGACTCGCGGGCGTACTGACCAGCTGGCTGGACGTCGCCGCCCCCTACCACGAGTTCGCCGCCCAGTTCTTCAAGAACGCGGCGGACCCCGCCAGTCCGCTCTCGCCGTTCTCCCCGGAGTCGGAGCCGGCCCGCAAGCAGGCCATCGACATGCACCGCGAGGTGCTGGCGGGGGCGAAGACCAAGGTCCCCGACGAACTGGCCGACGTCCTGCCGGAGCTGATGTGGCTCTCGCAGATGGGCCTGGTCCTCTACTGGGTCTTCGACCGGTCGGAGAACAGCGAGAAGACCCGCAAGCTGGCCGAACGCGGGGCCCAGCTGACCACCCGCGGCATCGTCCTGGCCCGCTTCCGCGTGCTGCGCCCGCTGGTGCGCGAGGTCCACGAGCTGTTCGCGGACTTCCTGCCGGGCATGGCGCAGGCGGCCGTGGGCCGCAAGAATGCCTCGGACCCGGACCCGGACCTGGCGGGCTGACGCGCCGGGTCCTCGGGTCCGCCGTCCGGACGCCCGCCAGGGCGCGGGGCCGGGCGGGCGGCCGGGCGGGCAGCCGTCAGAGCCAGTTGAGCTCCCACAGGCGCCACACGCCCGTGCCGTCCGAGAGGTACTGCGCGCCCGAGACCGCCTCGCGGGCGAGGACGTAGTCCTTCTTCTGCCAGATCGGCAGGATCGGCACGTGCTGGGCGACCACCCGCTGGACCTCGCGGAAGTCGCCCGCGGCCTCGGCCCGGTTGGAGAAGGACTGGGTCCGGGTGATCAGCTCGTCGACCGTCTTGTCGGAGAAGCCGTTGTTCATGCTGGAGTCGGCGCCGACCAGCGGGGCGACGAAGTTGTCGGCGTCGGGGAAGTCGGCGATCCAGCCGATGGTGTACGCGTCGAACTGGCCGGCGGCGTACCCCTTCTGGAAGTCCTCCCACTTCTCCACGGGCTTGACCGTGACCTGGAAGAGCCCGGACTCCTCCAGCTGCCGCTTGATCTCGTTCGCCTCCTCGACGTTCGTCGCGCGGACGTTGACGCCGAGGGTGAAGGAGACCGGGCCGGCCAGGTTGGCGGCCTTGAGGAGGTTCTTCGCCGTGACGGCGCTGGGCTGCGGGTAGGCGTCGAAGTACGGCGTGGTGTGGCCGCCGATGCCCGCCGGGACGATCGAGTAGAGCGGGGTGACGGTGCCCTTGTAGACCTGGCCGGCCACCTTGGACCGGTCGAGCAGCGCCGCCACCGCGCGGCGCACCGGCTCCTGCGCCATCGGCGAGCCCTGGCGGACGTTGAAGACCATGTTGCGGATCTCGCTGCCGCCGGACTGGGTGTAGCGGGTGTCCTTCAGGCTCGGGTTGAGCCCGGCCAGCACCTCCGGGGGCATGTCCCGGTGGGCGACATCGATCGCGTGGTCCTTCCAGGCCCGGTTCAGCTCGGCCGAGCCCTTGAAGTACTTCACGGTGACGGGCGCGTGCGCGCCCTTGCCCTGGCCGGTGTACTTGCCGTTGGGCTTGAGCTCGGCGCCGGCGCCGGCCTCGTACGACGCCAGCACGTACGGGCCGGAGCCGTCGACCTTGTCGTCCTCGCGCAGCGCCTTCGCCGGGTACTTGTCCTTGTCGACGATCGACGCGGCACCGGTGGCGATCTTGAACGGGAAGGTGGCGTCCCTGGCCGAGAGGTTGAAGGTGACCGTGCGGCCCTCGGCCTTGACCGACTCCAGCGTGTTGAACAGCGGCGCGGGGCCCTGCTCGGAGTTGATCGCCTTGATCCGGTCGAAGGAGAACTTGACGTCCTCGGCGGTGATCGCCCGGCCGCCCGAGAACTTCGCGTCGGGCCTCAGCTCGCACTGGTACGTGGTGAGCTTCTGCCCGATGAACTTGCACCAGCTCGCCGCGTCGGGCACCGGGGTGTCCGAGCCGGACTTCATGGTCATCAGCGACTGGTAGAGGTTGCTGAACAGCGCCCACGAGCCGGCGTCGTACGCGCCGGCCGGATCGAGGGAGGAGACGACATCGGTCGTCCCGACCCTGATCGCACCGCTGTGACCGGTGCCGGACCCGGGCATCAGCTGCCAGGCCCCTACCCCGGCGACGCCCAGGACCAGTACGGCCCCGATGACTTTTGAACGGACGGACCGCATCCGTGATTCTCCTCGCCCCACCCCGCGCCGCGGCCGACCGGACCGCTACCCCTAGCGGTCCGTACCGTCCGGCCTGCGACGCCCGACTATCCGATTACCGGTCACCCAATCACGGAAAATTCTCGGAAGGAAGGCCGATTCATTACGCTTCCTGCACACTCAGGTCTGATATGAGGCGAGTTCGACCACGGTGATGTCGGAGGGTGCGCCCACCCTCACGGGCGGTCCCCACGCTCCGGCGCCCCGGGTGACGTAGAGCTGGGTGTCGCCGTAGCGCTCCAGACCGGCGACCGTGGGGTTGGCGAGTTCGGCGAGGTAGTTGCCGGGCCACAGCTGGCCGCCGTGGGTGTGGCCGGAGAGCTGGAGGTCGACGCCGTGCCGGACGGCGTCGTGGACGACGACGGGCTGGTGCGCCAGCAGCACGGCGGTGCGGGAGCGGTCGCGGTCGCCCAGCGCCCGGACGAAGTCGGGGCCCTGGCCCTCGCGCTCGCCCGCGACGTCGTTGACGCCGGCCAGGTCGAAGTGGGGCAGCTCCTCGCGGGCGTTCTCCAGCGGGTGCAGGCCGAGCTCGCGGACGTGGTCGACCCACTGCGCGGCGCCGGAGAAGTACTCGTGGTTGCCGGTGACGAAGAAGGCGCCGTGCCGGGCGCGCAGCCGCGCCAGCGGCTCGGCGGCGTGCCCGAGGTCCGCGACGCTGCCGTCGACCAGGTCGCCGACGACGGCGATGAGGTCGGGCTGGGTGGCGTTCACCGTGTCCACGATGCGCTGGGTGTGGGCCCGGCCCAGCACCGGACCCAGGTGGACGTCGCTGACCACGGCGATCCGGAAGCCGTGCGCCGCCCTCGGCAGCTTGGCCAGCGGCACCGTCACCCGCTTGACGCGGGGCCCGCGCAGCACGCCGTACGTCCCCTGGGCCACGGTGCCGGCGGCCACCGCGACGGCGGCGCCGGCGATGCTGCGCGCCACGAAGGTCCGCCGGGTCAGCGAACCGGGCACGCCCTCGACCCGCGCGTTCACCCGCGGTCAGA
>NZ_JAJAUY010000089.1 GCF_020532625.1 Streptomyces antimicrobicus
GCGGCGGCCGGGGCAGGCGCCGGGGCAGGGGCGGGTGCGGGGGTGGTGGTGTGCGGGTCGGGGTCCATGGGGCGACCGTAGGGCCGTGCCGGCCGGGCCACGTCCGTACGGATACTCAGGCCCGGCCGGGCCGCTACTCAGGGCCCCGGGCTCAGTGGCCCGCGTACGCCTCGTGGAGCACCAGGAGCAGCGCCGCCAGCAGGCAGAGCGCGGACACGCCGAAGCAGAGCCGGACGGCGGTCGGGCGGGGCCGGTTCAGGGTTCACCGCCGTCGCGGGGCGCCGCCTCGTCGCGGCGGTAGCGGCGGCGCAGCCACAGGCCGGTGACCGCGGCGGCGGCCGTGGTCAGCCCGATCGCCAGGGCGACGTCCCCGGGGCCGTCGGCCGTGCCGACGGGCTCGGCCCGGGCGGGTCCGGCGGCGGCGAACAGCAGGAGCAGGGCCCCCAGCAGGAGGGCGACGCGCGAAACGGCTCGGCCTGGCATGTCTCCAGGTCAGCCACCCCGACGCGGTCCGGCCACCGGGGTGGGCCGAACGGGTGGCACCGCCATCCGGCGGGGCACCGTAGTCCGGCGCGCCGCCGCATCGGCGCGGCACCGTAATCCGGCTCGCTGTCGCATCCGGCGCGGCGCCTCATCCGGCCGGCACCGTAATCCGGCGCGCTGCCCCACCCGGCCAGGGCCCCACCCGGCGCGGCGCCGCACCCGGCGCGGCGCCGCACCCGGCGCGGCGCCTCATCCGGCGCGGTGTCGCTCCGCGTCCTTGCGGGCCAGGTCCCGGGACCGGCGGGCCGGGCCCTGCCAGCCGCAGGAGCACACGGCGAGGCAGAACGAGCCGCGTTCGGTGGTGGTGATGGTGTGGTCGGTGGGGGCGGGTCCGTCGGCGGCCCCGGACAGGGGGCTGGGCACGGCGGTGACCGGAGGGACGGCGAGCGCACGGTTCTGCGGGTCCACGCCCCCACGGTATCCCGTGGCGGCCGGTGCCGACCGGGCCGGTAGGGCGTGACGGGAAACCCCGCAGGTCGTTAACCGGAGCGGGTGGGGGCCTCGGACAAGCAGCGTCACGCGTTGGGGGTTGGCAGGCGATGGTGGTGCACCAGCACAGGCGGTGGCACGGGCGCGGGGCAGGCGCGGCCGGCGCCCTCGCCGTCCTGCTCGGCACGGTGGGCTGCGGCGGCGGCGCCACGGACGGCAAGCCGGCGGCCGACGGGGTCGCGGTGGTGCGCGGCGCGGCCGACGTCCTGACCCGGGAGGGCAGCGCGCAGGCGCGGACCGCGATGGAGATGGCCACCGGCGGCACCCGGGTCACCATCCGCGGTGAGGGCGGGGTGGACTTCAAGAACCGGATGGGGCAGTTGCTGGTGATGCTCCCGGCCGACGTGACCGGCAAGCCCGGCCACCGGCCCATCACCGAACTGCTCGCCCCCGGCGCCCTGTACATGAAGAACCGCGGCGCGGGGGTGCCTGCCGACAAGTGGGTGCGGGTGGACACCACCACCCTGGGCGACGGCAACCTGGTCACCGGCGGGGCCACCGACCCGCTGGCCGCCGCCGAACTGCTGCGCGGGGCCGAGCAGGTGACGTACGTGGGGGAGACCGAGCTCGCCGGGACCAAGGTGCGCCACTACCGCGGCACCACCGACATCGGGCGGGCCGCGCGCAGTGCGTCACCTCAGGTCAAGGGGGCGCTGGAGGCGGCGGCGAAAGGGTTCAGCAAGGACGTCGTCCCGTTCGACGCCTACCTGGACGAGCAGGGCCGGCTGCGGAAGGTCCGCCACCGCTTCAGCTACGAGAACAACGGCGTGATCGACGTGTCCTCGACCACGCTGCTCTACGGTTTCGGCACTCCGGTGACCGTCGTCCTCCCGGCGAGCGAGGACATCTACGCCGGGAAGATCGCCGACCAGCCGCCCGGCCGACCGCCGGGGTAGCCGACCGCGGGGTCGGCCGACCGCCGGGCCGGCCGCCCGACCACCGGAGGGACCGTCCGGCCTCCGGGCCCTCCGCCCGGGCCGGGCGCGGGCGGCGCGATCGGGCCATGGCCCGGTAGCCGGAAATGGTCCGGACGTGTCATGCGCACGCGTCGAGCCCTCCCTACGCTGAGATTCCGACGACCGATGCTGTCGGCAGGAAGAGGTGACACGCGTGACCCCCGCAGTCCGTGCGACGGTGCAGGACCACGTGGCCCTCGCCGAGATCGAGCTGTGCGGCGAGCTGATCATCGCGGCCTCGGAGGCGTACGAGGAGCGGCTCAGCCAGGACCGGATCGACGAGGTGCTGCTCGGGGTCGAGCTCGGGGCCTGCGTCTGACCGTCGCGGCGCTCAGGTCCGCAGCAGGCGGGCGATGGCCTTCGTCGCCTCCTCGACCTTCGCGTCGATCTCGGCGCCGCCCTTGACGGCGGCGTCGGCGACGCAGTGCCGCAGGTGCTCCTCCAGCAGCTGGAGCGCGAACGACTGCAGCGCCTTGGTGCTCGCCGAGACCTGGGTGAGTATGTCGATGCAGTAGACGTCCTCGTCGACGAGCCGCTGCAGCCCCCGGATCTGGCCCTCGATCCGGCGCAGCCGCTTGAGGTGCTCGTCCTTCTGGTGGTGGTAGCCGTGGACCGCGCTCTCCGCTGCGGGCCGGCCGGTGGGCTCTGCCTCGGTGGTCGTCATCCGTCCTCCCGGGTCCGGTGCGAGGGGTGCGTACGGGTGCATACCCCTCGTGGGTATAGGGTACTGGGCTCTGGCCGCCGCCGCAGGGGCCTGTGAACGTCACTCTGCCTGATGGAGGACACTGGGGAACGGCTGGTTAGCCGTGGCCGGAGGATGCGCCTAGCATCAGCCTGACCGAATCCGATGCACCCCGAGGACCTCACGTGCGATTTCGTCTGACCCCCAGGGAGACGAGCTTCTACGACATGTTCGCCGCATCCGCGGACAACATCGTCACGGGCTCCAAGCTCCTGATGGAACTGCTCGGGGCGGAGTCGTCCGCCCGGGCCGAGATCGCGGAGCGGATGCGGGCGGCGGAACACGCGGGTGACGACGCGACCCACGCGATCTTCCACCAGCTGAACTCCTCGTTCATCACGCCGTTCGACCGCGAGGACATCTACTCCCTGGCGTCCTCGCTCGACGACATCATGGACTTCATGGAGGAGGCCGTCGACCTGGTCGTCCTCTACAACATCGAGGAACTCCCCAAGGGCGTCGAGCAGCAGATCGAGGTCCTGGCGCGGGCGGCCGAGCTGACCGCCGAGGCCATGCCGCACCTGCGGACGATGGACAACCTCACCGAGTACTGGATCGAGGTCAACCGGCTGGAGAACCAGGCCGACCAGATCCACCGCAAGCTGCTCGCCCACCTCTTCAACGGCAAGTACGACGCCATCGAGGTCCTCAAGCTCAAGCAGATCGTCGACGTCCTCGAAGAGGCCGCCGACGCGTTCGAGCACGTGGCGAACACGGTGGAGACCATCGCGGTCAAGGAGTCCTGAACCTCGTGGACACCTTCGCGCTCGTCGTCACCATCGGTGTCGCGCTGGGCTTCACCTACACCAACGGCTTCCACGACTCCGCCAACGCGATCGCCACCTCCGTCTCGACGCGGGCCCTGACGCCGCGCGCCGCGCTGGCGATGGCCGCGGTGATGAACCTGGCCGGTGCGTTCCTCGGCAGCGGGGTCGCCAAGACCGTCAGTGAGGGCCTGATCGAGACGCCCCACGGTGACCGGGGCATGTGGATCCTGTTCGCCGCGCTGGTCGGGGCGATCGTCTGGAACCTGATCACCTGGTACTTCGGCCTGCCCTCGTCCTCCTCGCACGCCCTGTTCGGCGGCATGGTGGGCGCGGCGCTGGCCGGCGGGACCGAGGTGCTGTGGAACGGGGTGGTCGACAAGGTCGTCATCCCGATGTTCGTCTCGCCGCTGGTCGGCCTGGCCGCCGGCTACCTGGTGATGTGCGCCATCCTGTGGATGTTCCGGCGGGCCAACCCGCACAAGGCCAAGCGGGGCTTCCGGATCGCGCAGACCGTCTCGGCGGCGGGCATGGCCCTCGGCCACGGCCTGCAGGACGCCCAGAAGACGATGGGCATCGTGGTGATGGCCCTGGTCATCGCCGACGTCGAGAAGGCGGGCGACCCGATCCCGGTCTGGGTCAAGATCGTGTGCGCCGTGATGCTGTCGCTGGGTACGTACGCCGGCGGGTGGCGCATCATGCGCACGCTCGGCCGCAAGATCATCGAGCTGGACCCGCCGCAGGGTTTCGCGGCGGAGACCACCGGTGCCTCGATCATGTTCGGCTCGGCCTTCCTCTTCCACGCGCCGATCTCCACCACCCACGTGATCACCTCGGCGATCATGGGTGTGGGCGCGACCAAGCGGGTGAACGCGGTCCGCTGGGGCGTGGCCAAGAACATCATCCTGGGCTGGTTCATCACCATGCCGGCCGCCGCTCTGGTGGCGGCGGTCAGCTTCTGGATCGTGGACCTGGCCTTCGGCTAGCGGCGCGGGGCCGGCTGCGGCCGGCGAGGCCGCCGCAGCGGTCCGGGAAAGAAGTCGGGCCCGGCTCCCCCCACCCAGGGGGAGCCGGGCCCTTCGCCTTGCGGTGGCACCGCCATGCAGCACCGCAGGACGTGCGGAGGGGCTCCGGCCTAGCCGAAGCGGCCCGAGATGTAGTCCTCGGTGGCCTGGACGGACGGGTTGGAGAAGATCCGCTCCGTCTCGTCGATCTCGATCAGCTTGCCGGGCTGTCCGACCGCCGCCAGGTTGAAGAAGGCGGTGCGGTCGGAGACGCGGGCGGCCTGCTGCATGTTGTGCGTCACGATGACGATCGTGAAGCGCTCCTTCAGCTCGCCGATCAGGTCCTCGATGGCGAGGGTGGAGATCGGGTCGAGGGCGGAGCAGGGCTCGTCCATCAGCAGGACCTGCGGCTCGACCGCGATGGCGCGGGCGATGCACAGCCGCTGCTGCTGGCCGCCGGAGAGGCCGGAGCCGGGCTTGTTCAGGCGGTCCTTGACCTCGTTCCAGAGGTTGGCGCCCTTGAGCGAGCGCTCGACGACGTCGCCCAGCTCGCTCTTCTTGACGGTGCCGTTCAGGCGCAGGCCCGCCGCCACGTTGTCGAAGATCGACATGGTGGGGAAGGGGTTCGGGCGCTGGAAGACCATGCCGACCGTGCGGCGCACCGCCACCGGGTCGACGTTCGCGCCGTAGAGGTTCTCGTCGTCCAGCAGCACCTTGCCCTCGACGCGGCCACCGGGGGTGACCTCGTGCATGCGGTTCAGGGTGCGCAGGAAGGTGGACTTGCCGCAGCCGGACGGGCCGATGAAGGCCGTCACGGAGCGGGGCTCGATCGTCATCGAGATGTCGTCGATGGCCTTGTGGTTGCCGTAGAAGGCGGACAGACCCGAGACGTCGATGCGCTTGGCCATGGGAATCAGAGCTTCTTTCTGTGGCCGCCATCCGGCGGAGCCGAACGTCGAATGCTTAGCGACCGGTCTTCGGGGCCTTCCAGCGGGCGATGCCGCGGGCCACCAGGTTGAGGATCATGACGAAGGCGATCAGGACGAGGGCGGCGGCCCAGGCCCGGTCGTAGGAGTCCGCACTGCCGACCTTGTACTGCTCCCAGATGTACAGCGGGAGCGAGGACTGAGCGCCTTCGAAGGGGTTGTTGTTGATCAGCTGGGAGCCGAAGACCAGCAGCATGATCGGCGCGGTCTCACCGGTGATGCGGGCCACGGCCAGCATCACGCCGGTGGCGATACCGCCGATGGCGGTCGGCAGCACGACCTTCAGGATCGTGCGCCACTTCGGCACCCCGAGGGCGAGGGAGGCCTCGCGCAGCTCGTTCGGGACGAGCTTGAGCATCTCCTCGGTGGAGCGGACCACGACGGGCATCATCAGGATCGCCAGGGCCATGGAACCGGCGAAGCCGGAGGGGCCGAAGCCGAGCATCAGGTTCCAGGTCGTCAGGATGAACAGGCCCGCGACGATGGAGGGGATGCCGGTCATGACGTCCACGAAGAAGGTGACGGCCTTGGCGAGCGACCCGCGGCCGTACTCGACCAGGTAGACGGCGGTCAGCAGACCGATCGGCGCGGCGATGAGGGTGGCCAGCAGGACCTGCTCGATGGTGCCGAGCAGCGCGTGGTAGACGCCGCCGCCGGGCTGGAAGCCGACGACGCCCTTCATCGAGTGGGTCAGGAAGTAGGCGTCGAGGACCTTCAGGCCGCGGCTGACGGTGGTCCAGATCAGCGACAGCAGCGGGACGACCGCGAGGACGAAGCAGACCCACACCATGGAGGTGGCGACGCGGTCCTTGGCCTGGCGGCGGTTCTCGACCACCGAGCTCGCCGTGTAGGTGATCAGGACGAACAGGATCGCGGCGAGCAGGCCCCACTGGACCTTGCTGTGCAGGTCGGCGGCGAGGCCGATGCCGCAGCCGAGGGCCGCGGAGAGCGCGGCGATGCCGGCGGGGGCCCAGCGGGGCAGGCCGCCGCGGGTGAGGGTGGCGGGGGTGGCGGACCGGACGGGACGGTCCTGGATCACGTGGCTCATCAGGCGTTCGCCCCCGAGAACTCCTTGTGGCGCGCGATGATGAAGCGCGCGGCGCCGTTGACCAGCAGGGTGAGCAGGAAGAGGACCAGACCGGAGGCGATCAGCGCGTCCCGGCCGAACTCGTTGGCCTCGTCGAACTTCGCGGCGATGTTCTGCGCGAAGGTGCCCCCGCCGGGGTTCAGCACGTGCAGCGAGATCAGGAAGCTCGGGGACAGGACGGTCGCGACGGCCATGGTCTCGCCGAGCGCGCGGCCGAGGCCGAGCATGGAGGCGGAGATGACGCCGGAGCGGCCGAAGGGCAGCACGGCCATCCGGACGACCTCCCAGCGGGTCGCGCCGAGGGCCAGGGCGGCCTCCTCGTTCATGCGCGGGACCTGGCGGAAGACCTCACGGCTGACGCTGGTCACGATCGGCAGGATCATGATCGCCAGCAGGATGCCGACGGTGAACAGCGAGCGCGCCACGCCGACCTGGGTCTTGTCGAAGACGTAGGTCCAGCCGAAGTACTCGTCGAGCCAGAGGTTCAGGCCGCCCAGCTGGGGGACCAGGAAGAGCGCGCCCCAGATGCCGTAGATGATCGACGGCACGGCGGCCAGCAGGTCGACGACGTAGGCGAGGGGCCCGGCCAGCCGGCGCGGCGCGTAGTGCGAGATGAACAGCGCGATGCCGACAGCGACCGGGACCGCGATGACCATCGCGATGATCGAGCTGACGACGGTGCCGAAGAGCAGGACGGCGATGCCGAAGACGGGGGGGTTGGCCGACGCGTTCCAGTCGAAGGTGGTGAGGAAGTTGCCTTCGTTCTTCGACAGCGCGAGGACGGCCCGGTAGGTGAGGAAGGCGGCGATCGACGCCATGATCACCAGGAGCAGGATGCCGGAGCCCTTGGAGAGCCCCGAGAAGATCTTGTCACCGGCGCGGCCGGTGGACTGCTCGCTCCTGGAGACAGGCGGAGCCGTGTCTATCTGGGTGGGTGTGAAAGACATGTTCTTTCCGGTCTGTGTGGGGGGCGGGCCCCCTGGCGGCGGTGCACCGGATTCCCCCGCTGCGGGAGCGGGAGAAGGACTCCGGGCGCCGGCCTGCCGGGACGGCGGCAGGCCGGCGGCCACGGAGCCGTGTCACTCAGCCCAGCGTGGCGATGACCTCGCGGACCTTCTTGTTGATCTCGGCCGGGATCGGGGCGTAGCCGTTCTCGGAGAGGATCTTCTGGCCGGCGTCGGACGCCGTGTAGTTCAGGAAGGACTTGACGGCCGGCAGGGTCTCGGCCTTGTTGCCCTTGTCGCAGACGACCTCGTAGGTCACCAGGACGATCGGGTAGGCGCCTTCCGCCTTGGTGGCGTAGTCGAGCTTCAGGGCCAGGTCGGAGCCGGTGCCGGCGATCTTGGCGGCGGCGATGGCCTTGGAGGCGTTCTCCGGCGTGGCGGCGACCGGGGCGGCGGCACCGGTGTTGATGTCGACCGTCTTGATGCCCTGGGAAGAAGCGTACGACAGCTCGAAGTAGCCGATCGCGCCGTCGACCTGCTTGACCTGCGCGGCGACACCGGCGGAGCCGGACGCGGCCTGGCCGCCCGGGGCCGGCCACTTCTTGGCGGCCTCGTAGGTCCACTGGTCACCGGCGGTGGCCTTGAGGTACTTGCCGAGGTTCTCGGTGGTGCCGGAGTCCTCGGAGCGGTGGAAGGCCTGGATGGCGGTGGGCGGCAGGTTGACGCCCGGGTTCAGCTTCTTGATGGCCTCGTCGTCCCACTTCTTGATCTTGTCGTTGAAGATCGCGGCGAGGGTGGGGGCGTCGAGGGTGAGCTTGTCGACACCGTTCACGTTGAAGCCGATGGCGATCGGGCCGCCGACCATCGGCAGGTTGATGCCCTGGCCGCCGGTGCAGATCTTCTTCGAGTCCTCGACCTGCTCCGGCTTCAGCGCCGAGTCGGAGCCGGCGAAGCCGACGGTGCCCTGGTTGAACGCGACGATGCCCTCACCGGAGGAGGAGGACTTGTAGTTGACCTCGACGCCGGAGCAGACGGCCATGTAGTTCTTGATCCACAGGTCGACCGCGTTCTTCTGCGCGGACGAGCCGGACGCCAGCAGCTTGCCCTTGGCGTCGTCGCACTTGATGTCACCGGCGGCGGCCGCGGAGGGCTTGGTCGAGCCGTCGGGACCCTTGGTGTTGTCGTCCGAGCCGCACGCCGTGAGGACCAGGGCGCCCGACACGACCAGCGCGCCGAGGGCAGAGGCACGAAGCATGTTCTTGCGCTGAAGCTTCACTGTTTGGGGTGTTCCTTCCAGGAGCCGCCGGCCGCTTCTTTGTTGTCGGGGCGGCGTGCGAAGAGGACTACGTGAGCGAGGACGCGCACCGCTCGATCGGGTGGGCGATTCGCATCGTGCAGGGTCGAAATTAGGCAGGACAGGTGAAGCGGCCGACCGGGGTGGGTGAACGGCCGGTGAACCGTGGCGGACGACCCGGTGCGCTCTCCCGCGGGTTCGCGCGGGTGTAATCGCCCGTTATATATCTGTTATCCCGTGCGCACTCTTGTACGCCCCCGAATCGCTCCGCCCGCGCCCCGGCGCGCCCCCCGCTCCCGCGCGTGGCCGAAACCAGCCGGTGCGGGGGCGGAGGGGCGGGACGGGGGCCGCTCAGGAAGGCAGGGCGGCCGCCACCGGGGTCCGCAGCCAGATGTGGTGGAAGGCGAACCGGGCCGCCTCCACCTCGTGCCGCTGGTCCGCGTGCAGCACGCCCAGGGCGTACGCCGTGGCCGGCGCGATCCGCGGGGTCCGGGCCGCCGTCGCCGACGCGGCCGCGGCCTCGGCCGCGTCGCGGTGCCGGTCCAGCGCCTCGCCGGCCGCCTCCAGCCGGGCCACGTCCGCGCCCAGGGCCTCCTGCGCGTAGCGGTGCACCCGCAGCAGCCGGCGTACGTCGTGCCAGGGCGCGTCCTGGTGGGCGTCCGCGACCAGCGCGTCCGCGTTGTACGGGTGGGACGCCCGGCTCAGCGGCAGGTCCGCGACCGCCGCGGTCAGCCGGTCCTCGGCCACCGCGGACAGCGGCACCAGGACGTCGCCCACCCGCCCGGCCGCGGCCACGGCGTCCAGCGGGACCTCGGAGGCCAGCACGGCCACGGCGTCGGCCACCGCGTGGAACCGGGACGAGCCCAGCGCCTGCAGGCTCGCCGTATGGGCGCGCGTCCGGGCCAGGGTCAGCTGCCGCTCCAGCAGGGCGCCCGCGCGGGCCGAGCCCACGGTCAGCGACGAACCGCCCCCGCGCGGCGCGGGCAGGCCCGGGGCCGGGGTGCCCGCGAGCCGGTGCAGCGCGTCGATCAGCCGGGTCAGCCGGGTGCCGTACGCGTGCTCGTCGGCGAGCGTCGAGGACAGCCACACCAGCTCGGTGCGCAGAGCGTCCGCCCAGGACGTCTCCGTCACCGGGCGGAACGTCGCCAGCGAGGACGCGATGCGGCGCGCAGCCCCCCGCAGGCTGCGCGTCGCGTCATGTCCTTCGGGCGCGTCCGGCCCGTTCGCCCCGTGCGCCCCGCTGTCCTCGTACAGCCGCAGGGCCCGCAGGAAGGCGGTGGCCTGGGACCGCAGGTACGCGCCGAGCACGTCACCCGCGGTCCCGGTCAGGTGGTCAGGGTTTGGTCGATCCACGCCGGCGCCTCCGGGCGTCTATGAGCATCTCCTGTACGTGCCGCAGCGGCTGGCCCTCGGCGTCGGTGCTGTGCCGGGTCCAGTCGCCGTCCGGGCCCAGGTGCCAGGAGGAGGTGGCGTCGGACATGCCCGTCTCCAGCATCCGGTCCAGGGCCGCGCGGTGGGCCGGGTCGCTGACCCTGACCAGGGCCTCGATGCGGCGGTCGAGGTTGCGGTGCATCATGTCGGCGCTGCCGATCCACACCTCGGGCTCGCCGCCGTTGCCGAAGGCGAAGACCCGCGAGTGCTCCAGGAACCGGCCCAGCACCGAACGGACCCGGATGTTCTCCGACAGCCCCGTGACGCCCGGGCGGACGGCGCAGATGCCGCGGACCCAGATGTCGACGGGCACGCCCGCCTGGGAGGCCCGGTAGAGGGCGTCGATCACGGCCTCGTCGACGATCGAGTTCACCTTGATCCGGACGTACGCGGGGCGGCCGGCCCGCTGGTGGGCGACCTCCTTCTCGATCCGCGAGACCAGCCCGTCGCGCAGCGAGCGCGGGGCGACCAGCAGGCGCCGGTAGGTCTCGCGGCGCGAGTAGCCCGAGAGCCGGTTGAACAGGTCGGAGAGGTCCGCGCCGACCTGCGGGTCGGCGGTGAGCAGGCCGAGGTCCTCGTAGAGGCGGGCGGTCTTGGGGTGGTAGTTGCCGGTGCCGACGTGGCTGTAGCGGCGCAGGGTCTCGCCCTCCTGGCGGACCACGAGCGAGAGCTTGCAGTGCGTCTTGAGGCCGACGAGGCCGTAGACGACGTGGCAGCCGGCCTCCTCCAGCTTGCGGGCCCACTTGATGTTGGCCTGCTCGTCGAACCGGGCCTTGATCTCGACCAGGACCAGGACCTGCTTGCCGGACTCGGCCGCGTCGATCAGCGCGTCGACGATCGGGGAGTCGCCGGAGGTCCGGTACAGGGTCTGCTTGATCGCGAGGACGTCCGGGTCGGCGGCGGCCTGCTCCAGGAAGGCCTGCACCGAGGTGGAGAAGGAGTCGTACGGGTGGTGCAGCAGCACGTCCCGCTCGCGCAGCGCGGCGAAGATGTCGGGCGCGGAGGCGGACTCGACCTCGGCGAGGTCGCGGTGGGTGCCGGCGATGTACTTCGGGTACTTCAGCTCGGGCCGGTCGAGGGAGGCGATGCCGAACAGGCCGGTGAGGTCGAGCGGGCCCGGCAGCGGGTAGACCTCGGCGGCGGAGATGTTCAGCTCCTGGACCAGCAGGTCCAGCACGCCCGGGTCGATGGACTCCTCCACCTCCAGGCGGACCGGCGGGCCGAAGCGGCGCCGCATGAGCTCCTTCTCCAGCGCCTGCAGGAGGTTCTCGGCGTCGTCCTCCTCGACCTCCAGGTCCTCGTTGCGGGTGACCCGGAACATGTGGTGCGCGAGCACCTCCATGCCGGGGAACAGCTCCTCCAGGTGCGCTGCGATGACGTCCTCCAGCGGGACGTAACGCTGCGGGGAGGCCTCCAGGAAGCGGTCGAGCAGCGGCGGGACCTTGACCCGGGCGAAGTGCCGGTGGCCGCTGACGGGGTTGCGGACGACGACCGCGAGGTTGAGCGAGAGGCCCGAGATGTACGGGAAGGGGTGCGCGGGGTCGACGGCCAGCGGGGTGAGGACCGGGAAGATCCTGTTGCGGAACAGGGTGAACAGGCGCGCCTGCTCCTTCTCGGTGAGGTCGGGCCAGCGGATGAGCTCGACGCCCTCCTCGGCGAGGGCCGGCGCCACGTCGTGCTGGAAGCAGGCGGCGTGCCGGGCCATGAGCTCGCGGGAGCGGGTCCAGATCAGGTCCAGGACCTCGCGGGGCTGGAGCCCGGAGGCGGAGCGGGTCGCGACGCCCGTGGCGATGCGGCGCTTGAGGCCGGCCACGCGGACCATGAAGAACTCGTCGAGGTTGCTCGCGAAGATCGCCAGGAAGTTGGCGCGTTCGAGGAGCGGGGTGGTGGGGTCCTCGGCGAGCTCCAGCACCCGCTCGTTGAAGGCGAGCCAGCTGCGCTCGCGGTCCAGGAACCGGCCGGCGGGCAGCTCCCCGGCGCCGTCCTTGTCCTCGTACGCGTCGACGTCGGAGTCCAGGTCCGGGTCGAGGCCGACGTGGGGGCGGTGGGCGGCTATGGAGCCGAGCCGGCGGGCCGGGGCGACCGTGCCGGGCGAACCGGCCGCGACCGTGCCGGGGGAACCGGCCGCGACCGTGCCGGCCGCCTCGGGCGTGGCCGGCGGCGGGGCCGTGGCCTGCGACTGCTGGACGGGAACCTCGCGGGTGGCGGCGCGGGCGCTGGGCTTGTGGTTCATGACTCCATTCTTCCGCGCACGCGGCACGTCAGGCGCGTCGGAATCGTCTGCGGGCGGGCGCGGTCCGGGGTGCATGCGCAGAAGCGTCGCAAGGCCGTCTTAATGGGCGGTGAATGGCGCGTGGCCTTCCGGGGCCCGACCCCGGAAGGAGCCGAACGAGTGGCTCCACCCCCGCCCCACCCACCCGACCTCGACCGAAGCCCAGGCCCCCGCGCTGCCCGCCGCCGGGGCGGGGCCCGGCCCCGGGTTGCCCGCTGTCGGGGCGGGGCCGGGGCTTCAGGGGCGCGGGGAACTGCGCGCTCGGCCGGGGGCGGCCGGTGGTCGCTGGGCGGGGTCGGCTGTCGCGGCGGGGGCGCGCTGCGGCTGCCGTCGTGGGGTCGGCTGGTGTGCTCGGCGGGCCGCGGGTCGTGGGTGGCTGGGCGCGCCGTTCCCCGCGCCCCTTTTTGGTTCGGCTTCGGCCGGGGTGTTGCCCCCGAGCCGCCCACCGGCGGGGTGGGGCCCGGCCCCGCGTTGCCCGCTGTCGGGGCGGAGCCGGGGCTTCAGGGGCGCGGGGAACTGCGCGGCCAGCCGGGGGCGGTCTGGTGGTCGCTGGTCGGGGTCGGCTGTCGCGGCGGGGGCGCGCTGCGGCTGCTGCCGCGGGGCCGGCTGGTGTGCTCGGCGGGCTGCGGGTCGTGGGTGGCTGGGCGCGCCGTTCCCCGCGCCCCTTTTTGGTTCGGCTTCGACCGGGGTGTTGCCCCCGCCCCACCCACCCGACCTCGACCGAAGCCCAGGCCCCCGCGCTGCCTGCCGCCGGCGCGGCGCCCGGCCCGCGTTGCCCGCTGTCGGGGCGGAGCCGGGGCTTCAGGGGCGCGGGGAACTGCGCGGCCAGCCGGGGGCGGCCTGTGGTCGCTGGTCGGGGTGCGCCGTCGCGGCGGGGGCGCGCAGTGGCTGCCGCCGCGGGGTCGGCTGGTGTGCTCGGCGGGCTGCGGGTCGTGGGTGGCTGGGCGCGCCGTTCCCCGCGCCCCTGCGGTTCGGCTTCGGCCGGGGCCCGGGGCCCGGGTGACCCGCCCCTCCGGGAACGTCAGGTCTCGGTTCGGTACATCAGGTCCACCTCGTGGGTCGTGAAGCCGAGGCCTTCGTAGACCGCCAGGGCCGCCGGGTTGTCGGCGTCGACGTAGAGCATGGCCGTGGGCAGGCCTTCGGCCTCCAGGTGGTGGAGGCCGATCGCGGTGAGGGCCTTGCCGAGGCCCCCGCCCTGGGCCGAGGGCAGGACGCCGACGACGTAGACCTCCCCGAGCTGCTCGGCCGCGTGGACCTTGGTCCAGTGGAAGCCGACGATCTCGCCCCCGCGCTCGGCGAGGAAGAAGCCCTTCGGGTCGAACCACGGCTGCGCCTTGCGGTCGTCCAGGTCCCGCTGCGTCAGCGAGCCCTGCTCGGGGTGGTGCGCGAAGGCGGCGGCGTTGGCGGCGAGCCAGGCCGCGTCGTCCTCGCCCGGCACGAAGGTCCGTACCGTGACCCCCTCCGGCAGCACCGGCTGCGGCAGCGGCGCCGCGCCCAGCGGCCGCCGCAGCTGACGCAGTTCGCGGAACAGCGTCAGCCCGAGCACCTGCGCCAGGTGCCGCGCGGCCGATTTGCCCCCGTGTGCCCACACCCGGATGCGTTTGCCCGAGGCGGCCAGCAACGCGGCGCCCAGCGCCCGCCCGTGGCCCCGCCCGCGCAGCGCCGGATGCACCACGAGCTCGGCCGCCGGTGCCTCCACCGGGTCGGTGTCCTCCAGTTGTGCGTAGCCGGCCAGCCGGCCGCCCTCGGTCAGCAGGAAGTGCCGGACGCCCTCGCGCCGTCCGCCGCGCAGCTGCAGCCGGCCCTGCTCCGAGACCGCGGTGGTCCCGTCCGTACGGGCCGCGTCCTCGATCAGTGCGAGGACCTCGCCCGCCTGGTCGTACGTCAGTTCGTCGAGGGTCTGGATCTGCCGTCCCGGCTCCAGGGCCGCGCTTGCGTCAGTCATGGGTCGAGCGTACGACCGAAACCTCGTCGTAACCCATTACCCCCTGTCGTGCTACGCGCGTTGACCATAGGCTTCGGTCACCTCTCCAGTTGTTTCGCTGTCCGCAAAGGGGAACTGATGTCAGCGACACCACAACGGCGCGGCCGAGCCCGTCGGTTGACCCTCGCCGCTCTCGCCGTCACCGCGGGGGCCGGTGCGCTGGTCACCGCCGCGCTGCCGGCGGGCGCCGCTGTTGGTGGCGGTCAGGGCGGCAAGAGCACGGTCGACGTGCAGCTGCTGTCCTTCAACGACTTCCACGGCACTCTCGAACCGCCGCAGGGTTCGTCCGGCAACGTGACCGAGCGTCAGGCCGACGGCACCACCAAGGCGATACCGGCCGGTGGCGTCGAGTACCTCGCCACGAGCCTGCGCGAGGCCCGCAAGGGCCACGAGTACTCCGTCACCGCCGCCGCCGGTGACATGATCGGCGGCAGCCCGCTGCTGTCGGGCCTGTTCCACGACGAGCCGAGCATCGAGGCGCTCGGCAAGCTGGACCTCGACGTCACCAGCGTCGGCAACCACGAGTTCGACGAGGGCCGTGCCGAGCTGCGCCGCATGCAGTACGGCGGCTGCCACCCGGTCGAGGGCTGCTACGAGTTCGGCAAGACCTTCGAGGGCGCCTCGTTCAAGTACCTCGCCGCCAACGTGACGGACGAGAAGACCAAGCGCCCGCTCCTTTCGCCCACCTATGTGTGGAAGAAGGGGGATGTGAAGATCGGCTTCATCGGCGTGACCCTGGAGGGCACCCCGGACGTCGTCACGGCCGAGGGCGTCAAGGGCCTGAAGTTCGGCGACGAGGTCGAGACGATCAACAAGTACGCCAAGGAGCTCCAGCGCCAGGGCGTGCAGTCCATCGTCGCGCTGATCCACGAGGGCGGCCTGCCCGCCTCGGGCGCGTACAACTACGACTGCAACGTCCCGGGCGCCGGCGCCGGCATCTCGGGCGCGATCGTCGACATCGCCAAGAACGTCGACCCGTCCGTCGACGCGCTGGTCACCGGCCACACGCACCAGGCCTACGCGTGCAACATCCCGGACCCGGCGGGCAACCCCCGCACGGTGACCTCGGCCGCCTCCATCGGCAGGGTCTACACGGACACCACGCTGACCTACGACCGCAAGACCAAGGACATCGTCCGCACCGCGGTCAAGTCGCCGAGCACCGCCAACCACGTGGTGCACCGCAACCAGCCCAAGGCCGAGGACATGACGGCGCTGATCCAGCGCTGGAACGCGCTGGCCGCCCCGGTCGCCGGCCGTCCGCAGGGCTACATCTCGGCGGACATCCCCGGCCGCGGCTCCGAGGCGTACGAGAAGCCGCTCGGCAACCTGATCGCCGACGCCCAGCTGGAGGCCACGGCCGCGGCGGACAAGGGCGGCGCGCAGCTGGCCATCATGAACCCGGGCGGCATCCGCTCGGACCTCGCCTACAAGGCCTCCGGCTCCGAGGGCGACGGCGTGGTGACCTACGGCGAGGCCTTCACGGTCCAGCCGTTCAGCAACATGCTCAACGTCGTGGACCTGACCGGCGCGCAGCTGGTCACCGCGCTGAAGCAGCAGGTCAGCGGCCCGGTGAACGAGGCCAACCCGAAGATCCTGCAGATCTCCAAGAGCCTGTCGTACACCCTCGACATGACCAGGACCGGTGGCGACCGGGTCGTGACCGACTCGATCCGCCTGAACGGCGAGGCGATCGACCCGGCGAAGACCTACCGCGTCGCGATGAACGAGTTCCTCGCGGGCGGCGGTGACGGCTTCACCGTCCTGAAGGAGCACAAGAACAAGCTGGTGGGCGTGTCCGACCTGGACGCCTTCAACGCCTACCTGGGCGCGCACTCCTCGGCCGCGGCCCCGCTGGCGCCGCCGGCGACCGGCCGGATCACGGTCGTCAAGTAGCGCATCCGCAGGACCTGCGAAGGGGCGGTGGACCGGTTCCGGTCCGCCGCCCCTTCGGCGTGCTGCAGGGCGGCCAGGAACGCCGTGACCGCCGCCGCGAAGCCCTCGGGGTCCTGGAGGGCGACGAAGTGGTCGGTGTCCAGGGCCGCGTACGTGGTGCCGGGGCGCCGGGCGACCATGGCGTCGGCCTGCGCGGCGGACAGCACCTGGCTGCGCCGGCCGTGGACCAGCAGGGCCGGGCAGCTGCTGGTCAGCCACTGCGCCCAGTGGTCGCCGTGGACGGCGTTCTCGGAGGTGACGGTGTCCTGCGGGTGGAACGGCAGCCGCCAGCCGGAGCCGTCGGGCAGCGGGCGCAGCGCGGGGGCGACCACCGGTCCCAGGGGGCCGCAGGCGGCGACCAGTTCCTCGCGGGTCGCGGCGGTCCAGGGGAGGCCGAGGACGAACGCGAGCGGGCTGGTCCCGGTGTCGGGCAGGTCGACGGCGGTGTCCACGGCGACGAGGGCCGCGACCCGGTCGGGGTCCTCGGCGGCCAGGTGGATCGCGTTGATCCCGCCGAGGGAGTGCCCGAGGGCGACGACCGGGCCGAGGTCCAGGTGGTCGAGGAGGTCCCGCAGGTCGCCGAGGTAACCGGCCCGGTCGTACGCGGCGGCCCGGTCGGAGTCGCCGTGGCCGCGCTGGTCGGGGGCGACGACCCGCCAGGCGTCGCCGAGGGCGGCGGCGAGCGCGGCGAACGAGGCGCCTTCGGAGAGGTGCCCGTGCAGGGCGAGCAGCGGACGGCCGGGCCCGCCGAAGTCCAGGTAGGACAGTGTCCGGCCGTCCTGGAGGGTCAGGGTGCGGCGGGTGCCGGTGGTGCTCGCGGTGCGGACGGCGGTGGCGGCGCCGGTGGCGCCGGCGCCGGCGGTGCTGCTCATGATCGTTCCCCTCCCGAGGTCGGGGTCGCGCCCGTGCGGCGCGGCCTCCCGGCCCGACACCGGAAAATGTACACGCGTATAGATCAGCCGTACAAGACGCTTGTACAGATCCGTCGCCCGACGAAATTCCGGCTACCGGTGGGTAGGCGGCCTTGATGTGTGCACGCCATAATCCGGGGCGAGGTCAACGGCGACTGGAGGGCCGGCATGAGCCTGGATCGGCGTACGTTTCTGATCGGCGCACTCGCGGCGGGAGCCGCGGTCGGGGCCGGGGCGGGCACCGCCACCGCCGCGCCCGGCCCCCAGGACTGGATGGGCGCCCTCGCGGACGGCACCGCGCTCCAGCGGATGACCGTCCCCGGCACCCACGACTCCGGCGCCCTCTACGGCGGCCTCTACGTGGCCTGCCAGAACATCGGCATCGCCCAGCAGCTCGGCGCCGGCATCCGCTTCCTGGACGTGCGCTGCCGCGTGACCTCGGGTTCGTTCGCCATCCACCACGCGGCCTTCTACCAGAACATGATGTTCGGCGACGTGCTGGTGGCCTGCGCGAACTTCCTGGCCCAGCACCCGCGCGAGACCGTCCTGATGCGGCTCAAGCAGGAGTACTCCACCGACAGCGACGCCACCTTCCGGGCGGTCTTCGACGACTACCTCGACCGCCGCGGCTGGCGTCCGCTGTTCCACATCGCCCCCACCCTGCCCACCCTCGGCCAGGCCCGCGGCAAGGTGGTGCTGCTCGCCGACAACGGCGGACTGCCGGGCATCCGGTACGGCGACGGCACCTTCTTCGACATCCAGGACGACTGGAACGCCGAGCCGTTCGCCAAGCGCGGCCGGATCGAGGACCACTTCCGCAAGGCCGTCGCCCAGCCCGGGAAGCTGTTCGTCAACTACGTCTCCACAGCCGCCTACATGCCGCCGCGCTGGAACGCCGACCGGCTCAACCCGCAGATCCACTCGTTCGTGAACGGCGCCGAGATGGCCGGCCGGACCGGGCTCGGCGTCGTCCCCATGGACTTCCCCAACACCCGCAGCGGGTTCATCGAGTCACTGATCGCCCACAACCCCTTCTGACGGGGCCGCGGGCGGCGGCGTGGGCGCCCCCGGGATCCGGAGCACCGCCTCCGTGCCCGGCCCGCCGTCCGCCGCCGCCCGCAGCGCCGCCGTGCCGCCCGCGCGCTGCACCGTACGCGCCACGATCGACAGGCCCAGCCCGCTGCCCGGCAGGGCCCGCGCCGACTCCGAGCGCCAGAACCGGTCGAAGACGTGCGGCAGGTCCTCGGCCGGCACACCTGGCCCGTGGTCCCGTACGGTCAGCTCCCCGGCCCGCAGCGCGACCTCGACCGCGCCGCCGGGCGGGCTGAACTTCACGGCGTTGTCCAGGACGTTGACCACCGCCCGCTCCAGCGCCGCCGCCTCGCCGCGCACGTACCAGGGCTGGAGGTCCGCCGCGAACGTCAGCTCGGGTCCGCGCAGCCGGGCCCGGGACAGGGCGCTGTCGACGATCTCGTGCAGCGCCACCACCTGGAGCGGTCCGGGGGCGGCCGCGTCCGGGCGGGACAGCTCCTGCAGGTCGCCGATGAGCGAGGCCAGCTCGGTCATCTGGGCCTTCACCGACGCCAGCAGCTCCTTGCGGTCCTGCGGCGGGATGGCCCGGCCGGTCTCCTCGCTGCGCGCCAGCAGCTCGATGTTGGTCCGCAGCGACGTCAGCGGGGTGCGCAGCTCGTGGCCGGCGTCGGCGATCAGCTGGGCCTGCCGGTCCCGGGCGGAGGCCAGGGCCGCGGTCATCGAGTTGAACGAGCGCGACAGCCGGGCGATCTCGTCGTCGCCCGCGTCCGGGATGCGCACCGTCAGGTCCTCGGTCCGCGCGATGTGCTCCACCGCCCCGGTCAGCTCGTCCACCGGCCGCAGGCCCGTCCTGGCCACCCACAGGCCGGCCGCGCCGGCGCCGACCACGCCGATCCCCGAGACCAGCAGCAGCACCCAGGCCAGCGTGGACAGCGGCTTCTCGATGTCGGACAGGGGCCTGGCGACGGACAGCGCCGCGTTGGCCGAGCCGACGGTGGCCGGCTGGGTGTAGACGCGGACCGCGACGCCGTCGGCGGTCCGGGTGTCGTAGAACGTCGCCGCGCGCTCGCGGCGGGCGACCTCCAGGTCGATCCGGGTGAGCCCCAGGGTGTTGCGGCCGTCCACCCAGCAGCGGCCGCCGTTGGACAGCACCAGCTGGACCTGGGCGCTGAGGTTGTTGGTCCCGTTCGGCGCGAGCGGGCCCGAGACGCAGCCGAACCGGTCGAAGACCTGGTTGGCCTGGGCCTCGGCGTTCGTGGCGCGCAGCGAGCTGTCGAGCTGGGCCTCCAGCTGGGTGCGGACCATGAACCAGGCCACCGCCGCCACCGCCGCGACCGCCACCGCCACCGCCGTGGTGACCAGCAGGGCCAGCCGGGAGCGCAGCGGCAGGGCGCGGAATCTGCCCAGCGGGCTCACTCGTGCCCGCTCTCGCTCGCGCGCAGGACGTAGCCGACCCCGCGGACGGTGTGCACCAGGCGGGGCTCGCCGCCCGCCTCGGTCTTGCGGCGCAGGTACATCACGTACACGTCGAGGGAGTTGGAGCTCGGCTCGAAGTCGAAGCCCCACACGGTCTTGAGGATCTGTTCACGGGTGAGCACCTGGCGCGGGTGGGTCAGGAACATCTCCAGCAGCGTGAACTCGGTCCGGGTCAGCTCCACCGGCCGCCCGCCCCGGGTGACCTCCCGGGTCGCCAGGTCCATCCGCAGGTCGGTGAAGGTCAGCACGTCCGGGTCCGGCCCGCCCCCGGCCGCCGCCGCGGCCTGGGCGGCGGCGTAGGAGCTGCGCCGCAGCAGGGCGCGGACCCGGGCGAACAGCTCGTCCAGTTCGAACGGCTTGACCAGGTAGTCGTCGGCGCCGGCGTCGAGCCCGGTGACCCGGTCGCCGACGGTGTCGCGGGCGGTGAGCATCAGCACCGGGGTCACCGTGCCCTGGGAGCGCAGCCGGCGGGCCGCGGTCAGGCCGTCCATCCGCGGCATCTGGATGTCGAGGACGATCAGCTCGGGCGCGTACGCGGCCACCTTCTCCAGGGCGTCGAGCCCGTCGACGGCCGTCTCGACCCCGTACCCCTCGAAGACCAGGCTGCGGCGCAGGGCCTCGCGGACGGCGGGCTCGTCGTCGACGACGAGGATGCGGGAGGCTTCGCCTTCGGCGGGGTGCATGGACGGATTCCTTCGGTGCGGGCGGGCGGCGGGCGGCGGTGCCTCCGGGTGGCGGGTGCCTCCGAGGGGCGGCGGGTACCTCCGGGCGGCGGGTGTCCTCCAGCCTAGAAGCTGGTGCCGTAGCCGTTGCCGTACCCGCTGCCGCCGTCGTTCGAGCTGCCGGAACCGGCGCCGCCCGGGCCGCCCTTGCGCAGGGAGTCCAGGTCGGCCTTGATCGTGTTGACCGGGATGGCGAAGCCGAGGCCGACGCTGCCGGCGTCGGAGCTGTCGCTGCCGGGGGAGTAGATGGCCGACGGCATCCCGATGACCTCGCCGTTCATGTCGACCAGGGCGCCGCCGGAGTTGCCCGGGTTGAGGGAGGCGTCGGTCTGGATGGCCTTGTACGAGGTCTTGTCCGTGCCCGTGTCGCCGTTGAACTGCCGACCCTCGAAGGAGAACGGCCAGCTGCCGCCGGGACCGCCGAACGGCGACTGCTGGCGCTGCGGCGGACGCTGCTCGGACTTGGGCACCGTCACCTCCCGGTTCAGGGCCGAGACGATGCCGCTGGTGACGGTGCCGGTCAGCCGGTCCGGGGAGCCGATGGCCACCACCTGGTCGCCGACCTTGACCTGGTCGGAGTTGCCCAGCTTCGCGGGCTTGAGGCCCGAGGCGCCCTGGAGCTTGATCAGCGCGAGGTCCTTGTCGGGGTCGATGCCCAGCACCTTGGCCCGGTACTTCTTGCCGTCGCTCATCGTCACCTGGATCTCGGAGGCGCCGGAGATCACGTGGTTGTTGGTGGCGATCTCGCCGTCCGCGCTGAGCACGATGCCCGAGCCGGTGCCCTGGCCGCTGCCGCTGCGGGTGTCGATCCGGACCACGGAGGGGCTGACCTGCTCGGCGACCCCGGAGACCGTGCCCATGCTCGACCGCGAGACGTTGGACCCGGTCACCCCGCCGCTGCCGCCCGCGGCGCCCGGCCCGAGCAGCTGCTGCACGGCCGCCGCCGTACCGCCGCCGACGACCGCCGCCGCGAGCGCGACGGCGGCCAGCAGCGCGACCGGCCGCTTGGCCTTGGCGTGCGAGACGGGGGCGGGCGGCGGGAAGGCGGTCGGCGGGTAGGCGGGCGGGGGGAAGGCGGGCGGCGGGGGGTAGGCCCCGCCCGGGGGGACGGCCGGCGCCGCGCCGGGCACGGCACCCTGGCCGAACGACGCGTCGTAGGTCGGGCGGTTCTCCTGGGGCTCGCCTTCGCGGCGGTGGCTGTCGGTCATGACGACGACTCTGGCCACCGATCATGAAAGCTTCCTGAGTCCCGGCTGAGAAGCCCGACAGAACCGCGTATGCCCGAAATAAAGGCGCTGGCCGGGTCCCTCCGGCCGCTGCGAGCCGCTCGGCTCCGGCGCCGCTGCGGCGCGCTGCGGCCGCGCGCTGAGCCTGCGCTCAGACCGCGCTCAGACCGCGCTCAGCTCCGCGGCTCGCAGCCGCAGGACCGGCGGACGACCAGCGCCGACGGGAACTGCTTGAGCCGCTCGCGCCGCGACCCCGCCACCCGCAGCCCGTCGTCCAGGACGAGGTCCACCGCGGCCCGGGCCATCGCCGGCCGGTCCGAGGCCACCGTGGTCAGCGGCGGATCGGTGAGGGCCGCTTCCTTGACGTCGTCGAAGCCGGCCACCGCCAGCTCGCCGGGCACGTCGATGCGCAGCTCCCGCGCCGCCCGCAGGACACCGATGGCCTGGTCGTCCGTGGCGCAGAAGATCGCCGTCGGGCGGTCCGGCCGGGCCAGCACCTCCAGGGCGACCCGGTAGGCGTCGTACCGGTTGTACGGCGCCTCGATCAGCCGGCCCTCGACGGAACGGCCCGACTCCAGCATCGCGCGCCGCCAGCCCTCGACGTGGTCGGCGACCGGGTCGCCGACCGAGGGGGTGTTCTCGATGCCGCCGATGCAGGCGACGTACGCGTGGCCGTGCTCCAGCAGGTGGCGGGTGGCGAGCTGGGCGCCGCCGATGTCGTCGGTCACCACCGCGACGTCGTCGATGGCCTCCGGCCGCTCGTGCAGCAGCACCACGCGGGCGTCCCACGCCTCGATCTCGCTCGCGGCCCGCTCGCTCATGCCCTGGCTGACCAGGATCAGCCCGGAGACGCGCATGCCGAGGAAGGCCCGCAGGTAGTGGACCTCGCGCTCGTCCCGGTAGTCGGAGTTGCCGACCAGCACCATCTTTCCGCGCTCGGCGGCGGCCTGCTCGACCGCGTGCGCCATCTCGGCGAAGAACGGCTGGCGGGCGTCCGGGACGATCATGCCTATGAGGTCCGTACGCCGGGAGGCCATCGCCTGTGCCACCCGGTCGGGCCGGTAGCCCAGCTCCTTGATCGCGCCGAGAACGCGCTCGCGGGTGGCCGGAGCGACCGGCCGGGGTCCGTTGTTGATGACGTAGCTCACGACGGCGGTGGAGGTCCCCGCCAGCCGTGCCACGTCGTCCCGCGTCACCTTCGCCACGTCCGGGAGTCTACGCGGGGTGACCTGCTTCTGGGCAGGTCGTTCCGCGGATCGGATCCCGGCGGGCGGCTACGCCGTCCGGGCGACGCCCTCGCGCGCCGGGGCGCCCGCGTCGGCGGCGGCCTTGTTCCGGGCCTCCTCGGCGGCGCGTTCGACCTTCTCGGGGGCGACGAAACGGTAGCCCACGTTCCGGACGGTGCCGATCAGGGACTCGTGCTCCGGGCCCAGCTTGGCGCGCAGCCGCCGTACGTGGACGTCCACGGTCCGGGTACCGCCGAAGTAGTCGTAGCCCCAGACCTCCTGGAGCAGCTGGGCGCGGGTGAAGACCCGGCCGGGGTGCTGCGCGAGGTACTTGAGCAGCTCGAACTCCTTGAAGGTCAGGTCCAGCACCCGGCCCTTGAGCTTCGCGGAGTACGTGGCCTCGTCGACGGAGAGGTCGCCGTTGCGGATCTCCATCGGGGAGTCGTCGGAGCCCAGCTGCTGGCGGCCGAGCGCGAGCCGCAGCCGGGCCTCGACCTCGGCCGGGCCGGCGGTGTCGAGCAGGACGTCGTCGATGCCCCAGTCTGCGGTGACGGCGGCGAGACCGCCCTCGGTCACCACGAGCACCAGCGGGCAGCCGGGCCCGGTGGAGCGCAGGAGCTGGCACAGTGAGCGGACCTGCGGCAGGTCGCGGCGGCCGTCGACGAGGATCACGTCGGCGCCGGGGGTGTCCACCAGCGCCGGGCCCTCGGCCGGGGCCACCCGGACGGAGTGCAGCAGCAGTCCGAGGGCGGGCAGCACCTCGGTGGACGGCTGGAGGGCATTGGTCAACAGCAGCAGAGAGCTCATCGCCGCCCCCCTGCCAGGGTCGTCGGGCGGTCGTGCACGGATCGCTGGCCCATCACGTCGGTTCCTCCTCGGTCCCGTCGAGGACTTTGCGGCACTGCTTCGTACTCGTACGTCGTCCGGCTCCGGTGGTGGCCGTCCCCGCGCCCTGAGGACGGCCGGCCGGTGCGCGGTGGTGCGTTCTGCCGGTGTTGCCGTGTTGCCGTGTTGCGGTGTCGCCGCGTTGCCGAGGCGTCGTTGTTCGCGTGCCGTTCAACGCTCTGAAAGCACAAAAGGACCCGGGGGCAACGTTGCCCGGATCCTCTTCGCAGCCAGGATAGCCCACCCCCCGTGGGCGGGCCGAGGTCTCTTGACACCTCCTTTCTGTGGCACGCACCACGCCCGCGCCCTGCATATCGACCGGTTTCACCGGATCGGTGGACCCCTGGCGGGGCGGTCGGGCGCACCGGGGGCGCGTGGAGGCACAGCGGTATTCGGCTGCGCAGGGGTCATGATGGACCCGGACGCATGGCGCGTGCGCGTGCCTACGGGGCCGACGAGCGGCCGACGATTGGAGCTGTAGTGGCAACCGGAACCATCCGCTACTGGGCGGCGGAGGAGCCGTACCAGGCGGCGACCTTGGCCGAGGCGCTCGACGCCGTGCGCGCGGCGCACCCCGGTGAGCTGAGCCGGGTGCTCCAGCGCTGTTCCTTCCTGGTGGACGAGCAGCCGGTGGGCACCCGCCCGCACGAGGCGGTGCCGCTGAGCGAGGGCGGCACCGTCGAGGTCCTCCCGCCGTTCGCGGGCGGGTGAGCGGGACCGATGAGCACGCCTGAGAACAACCACGGGTACGACGTGCCGCCGCAGGACCGGTCGCGGCCGGAGCCGCCGCAGTCGCAGGCTCCCTCGCAGCAGGGGCCGCAGGCGCAGGCGCAGCCGCAGCCGCAGCCGGGGGCGGGGTCGGACCAGCTGACCGGGCCGGACGAGGACCCGTACGCGACGCAGACCTGGCAGTCGGCCACGTGGGACACGACGTACCAGCCCGTCCCGCCGTCCCTGCGCCGTCCCCCCGCGCCCGAGGCCCAGCCCCAGCCCCGGCCCCAGCCCCAGCCGTCACCGGCCTGGCC